>CAMJAJ010000279.1 GCA_946403565.1 uncultured Treponema sp.
GCTCCCGCCCCCTGCCGCCCGCAATCCCGCCCCGGACCCCGTTTCCTAAAAATGCCCTTTACAATATCGCCTTTTGGTGCGAAAATATAGATAAGCCATGGCACATAACAATACCAAGAATAAAGAAAGTGAAAAGAGCTCCCACCTTGAGCGGCTTGCCCAGGGAATCAGCGAGACTGAACGGAAGGACATGCTCAGCCGCATAAAGGGGACCGAGGTTCCGGAGGGGGAGATTCCGGGCCTGACGCAGAAAAAGAAGAAGGATGTCGCCCAGTCGGAGGAGGACCGGCGGGAATTTTCCCTGAAGCTGCGCAAGGAGTCCCTGTTCCTCCGCCTGCTGATCTGGCTCAAATCCCTGTTCAGCGAGGCTTCGGTCGAAGAAATCTATAATGAGATACTCGTTTCGGACCTGGCGCACGACATCGAGCGGCACTATCCCGACCTGATCGTTTACCGGCGCAAGATCCTGGACAACTCCTTCTATGAGAAGCTCCTCCTGCTTTCCAAGGCCGCCGAGTTCTTCAAGCCCTATATAAAGATCTTTGACCGCAATCCCGGCTCCTTCTATGTGGAGCTTTCCAGGATCCTCATGCCCGGAGTCGTGGAGCGGATAGAGGAGGATTCCGACCCCTACCAGTATCCTACCTCGTCTTCCGTCGAGGAAGGGGCCATCAAGGAGCTGCGCCAGCGGGTGCTGGAGGGCCTGTGCTCGCTGGGAATCGACAGCCAGCGGGAGATGTACCAGTATGCCCAGATGCTCTGCTGGCTCGAGACCTTCATAAAGATCCCCTTTGACCGGATAATCCGCCACTTCGGAACGTCGTCCGAACAGACCAATATCTGCCTGTTCAGCCAGATGCGGAGCGAGGTGGACGCTCTTGCCCGGGTCCTGTGCAACTACGTGCACCTGGACGACCGGCTCGTCGGGGCCTTCGTGCTGTTCATGCAGGATTCGGCGGACGACCCCACCCTGTCCGAGAGCGACAGCAACGCCATAAAGGAAAAGAACTTCCGCTCCCTCGCGACCTCGCAGATCGCGATGATAGAGATGTTCGTGAACAACGTCCCGATGGAGAAGATTGCCAAGGTCGTGCTGAACAACTACCTCTATGTGGCCCAGCCGTCCGGCGGGGGAGAGAACTGGCTGGAGCAGTTCTCGGACAGCGTCAAGAAGAGCTTTGAGCGCAGGCTCAAGGAATGGCGGGCCGACTGCGAGAAGGAGAAGCTCAAGACCCTGCTCTACGACTATTTCCGGCTGCCCGCGTTCCCGCAGTTCCCCCACCGGCCCTGGGAGAAGCTCTGGTCCGGCACCAAGCTTGCCAACGTGCTCTCCATCGGCTTCGTGAACTATTTTGTCCGGCAGAACTTCGAGGAGTACATGACCGTCCTCAAGGGAGTCTCGCTGGAGGGCGACTTCTCCGTGAAGAAGAACCAGAAGCAGCTGTCCGTCGCCTTGGACAACTTTGAGCAGACGAACGGCTACCTGGAGACCCTCACGAAGGACCTCTCCCCGTCGGGAAGCTACGGACGGGAGTTCTCCATATTCGAGGGAATCAAGACCAAGAACGAGAATTCCTTGAGCCACATAAACATAATCGTGGCGGAGGTGGATGACGACTGCGGCCGCATCATAAAGCTCTTCAAGTCCGTGTGCTCCGACCTGGAGGCCCTGCTGGACGGCTTCGTCTCCGGCAAGGGGGCACCGCCCTACGGCTGCATAACGAACCTGTCGCGGGTCCTCAGGCGCCTGGGGAACGTGGCCGAGCGGCTCAGGGAGATGCGGCAGAACTTCTCATTCGCATACGACCTCATCGTCAAGCTCCAGGCAATCGAGGACCCGGACAAGAAGAACTGACCTGCGGCTGGAGACCGGCGGAGTGCCTGCCGTGGACGGCCCGGGGGCCTGTGCTGAGTTTGGGGGCAGGGCCAGCCCGGGAAATGCAACCCTTGCAAGAAATCTGAAATCAAGCTATAATGATTCCCATATCATTTCGATGTGATATGGGGATTTCTTATGTCCGAGAAGAAAGACATTCAGATTTCGACGAAGCTGGTGGCGCTCGTCGGTGCCGTTATAGTGTTCAGCTGTGTCGTTGTCGCCGCCATAACCATAACGGTCTTTGACCGGAAGCAGCTCCGCGATGCCGAAAACAGCATAGTCCACACGGCGGAGGGGGCTGCCCGCGTGCTCGTTGACTGGGTCATCACCTTGGACTACGGTTCTGTGATTTCGGCAAACAGCGATGAAGTGAAGGATGCCGTCCTCAGGCGGGACATCTCCAAGCTTGACTCGCTGACCCGCGCTTATGACGAGCTCCTGGACTACGAGTTCATGGCCTTTGTAGACGCCAGTGGAAAGGTGCTCGCGGGCGGTGCCAATGGAATTCCCAAGGGCATGGACCTGTCCTCCCTGTACGCCGTGCGAAAGGCCCTGTCGGGACAGATGGCGGACTCCTACGAGCCGGTCCACACTTCCTCCTATGCCGCCATATCGGCATATCCGATTAAAAGCGGCGGTTCGGTCATCGGGGCTTCGGTGTTCATCTACGACCTGACGACGGACGACTTCATCGGGGTCATAAAGAAGGGCTTTGACTGCGAGTGCACCCTCTTTTATGGCGACCTCCGCGTCAAGTCCTCGCTCAAGGACCAGAACGGAAAGAGCGTGGAGGGGACCAAGCTCACCAACACCGCCATCGTGGACGACGTACTCAAGAAGGGCAACACCTACGTCGGCGAGAACACCATCGCGGGCAACCGCTGCTACACCGTCTATGCCCCACTCCAGAGCGATGACGGCAGCATCACGGGAATGCTGTTCATCGCGAAGAGCATTGAGGACCTGCAGAAGACCAGGCGGGCGACCATCGCCATCATCATCCCCGTCATAGTCTTCATCGTCGCCGCCCTCATGGGCCTGAGCTACCTCTTCATTCGCTGGCTCATGTGGCGCATCTCCAACGTGACCAACCAGCTGAACGACATGGCCACGGGCGAGGCCGACCTGACCAGGCGCGTCAAGCTGCTGATCCGCGACGAGATAGGCCAGCTGGTCATCACCTTCAACAAGTTCTGCGACAAGC
>CAMJAJ010000280.1 GCA_946403565.1 uncultured Treponema sp.
TGCCGCCAAGGAGAAAATCCTTGAGGGCAAGATTAAGAAGCACCTGTCCGAGGTGTGCTTCGTCGATCAGATGTTCGTGAAGGACGACAAGAAGACGGTCGAGGCGAAGCTCGCCGAGGTCGGAAACTCTGTCGGTGCCAAGCTTGAGTTCGGCGATATTGCCTTGCTCCAGCTGGGAAAGTAAATTCACAACAAGCTTAAGAACGCTGGCGGGTTCCCTTCCGGGGGCCCGCTGGCAATTTTTATAGGGGGAATATATGGCTGACAACGAGGCAAAGATGGAGAAGACCGTCGCGAGCCTGAAGGAAGAGTACAACTCAATCCGCACGGGAAGGGCAAGCGCGTCTATTTTTGACAAAGTTCGCGTAGACTATTACGGGACCCCTACCCCCCTGAACCAGGTGGGGCAGATTTCAATCCCGGAGGCAAGGACGATAGTGATTTCCCCCTTTGACAAGAGCCTCATCGGGGAAATCGAGAAAGCGATACAGAAAGCGGAGCTGGGGCTGAACCCCTCTAATGACGGCAAGGCTATCCGCATAGCGATTCCGCCGCTGACTCAGGAGAGGCGCAAGGATTTGGTCAAGCAGGCCAAGGCGACTGCCGAGAACTACCGGACAACAATCAGAAACATAAGGCGCGACGGAAATGACGCGCTCAAGAAGCAGCAGAAAGCCGGTGAAATCACCGAGGATCAGCTCAAGCAGGAGACCGACAAGCTGCAGAAGCTGACCGACAAATATATAGAAGAAATCAACAAGGTGTACGGCGACAAAGAAAAAGAGATCATGGAATAAGCCGTGGAACACACTGCGATACACACGGACCGCGCAGCCCTGCCCCGTCACGTCGGCATCATCATGGACGGAAACGGGCGCTGGGCCAGGCAGCGGGGCCAAGCCAGGACGAAAGGCCATGAGGAAGGCCTGAAGAGGGCAAAGGACATCACCAAGGCGGCTGCCGACCTGGGGCTGGAATACGTAACCCTCTATGTCTTCTCGACCGAAAACTGGAAACGGACCGAGCAGGAAGTCGGCTTCCTGATGAACCTCATCCACATACACCTCCTGGACGAGCTGCAGTTCTACCGCGACAACCAGATTCGCGTCCGGCAGATCGGCAACCTGTCCGGCCTGCCGTCCCTCATCCAGAAGGATATACGGGAGGCGGAGGAGGATACCAAGGATTTCACCGGCCTTACGGTGGTCCTTGCCGTGAACTATGGCGGCCGTGATGAAATCGTACGGGCGGCCAGCAAGCTTGCCGCCTCAGGCAAGACCAGCATCACCGAAGAGGACATAGGTTCCGCCCTGGACATGGCGGAGCTTCCCGACGTGGACCTGCTCATCAGGACCGGCGGAGAGAAGCGACTGAGCAACTTCCTCATGTGGAAGTCCGCCTACGCGGAACTCGTCTTTTCCGACACCCTCTGGCCGGACTACGGCAAGGAGGAGTTTTTGAACGACATAGCCGAATACCAGCGGAGGACGCGGAAATTCGGCGCGGTCCTTGATGACAAGGCTGAGGGAGGAAAACAATGAACAAGTCCAACCTTATCAGGAGGCTGTTGACCTTCTTCATCGGGGTACCCGTCATACTCTTCATTGCCCTGCTGAACTTCCACGCCCATATCGCGCTCCACGCGTTCATCTGCCTGATGTGCGGTGTCGGCGCGACGGAGCTCTACGCGATGTTCTCCGGCAAGACCCCGCTCCACCGGAAGGAGTTCGTGGTGACGCTGACGGTCTGCATCCCCTTGGCCGCGGCCCTCTATGCCGTGGTGCCGACGTTCACGGGCGGAAAGCACCTTCCGGGAATCACGGGTCCGGAATTCATCACCTACACCTTCATCGTCGCGATACTGCTGGTCCTCGCCGTCGAGGTGTTCACGGCGGACAGCTTCGAACACTCGCTGGTGCGGATTGCCTCAAGCAGCTTCACGGTCCTGTACACGGGCTTCCTGCTGACCTTCCTCTCCAGGATGACCTACCTGAAGAACAACGGCATCGACGTCTCCTCACAGACGATTTCCGTATTCCTCCTGATGGTCTTCCTCTGCGACAGCCTGGCATGGCTCTTCGGAATCCTGCTCGGCAAGAACAACCGGGGCATCATCAAGGCCAGCCCCAACAAGAGCGTGGCGGGCTTCATCGGAGGCTTCGTAGGCTCCATAGCCGCCGGCCTGCTCGGCTGGAAGCTGTTCCCGGAGATATTCGCAGGCCCCGTCTACAAGGCAATCCTGCTCTCGCTCTTCACGGCCTTCGCGGCCATCGTCGGAGACCTTGCCGAATCGGTGTTCAAGCGTTCCTCCGGCCTCAAGGACTCAGGACACATCGTCCCGGGGCGCGGCGGCGTCCTGGACACCATCGACTCCATCCTGATGGCAGGCCCCGTCTTCTACTTCCTGCTCCTGCTCCTCTACAGTCCAAAATGAAAAAGCTGCTGGTGCTGGGCTGCACGGGTTCAATCGGCAGCCAGAGCCTCGACATAGCGAGGCACATGAAGGACGACTTCACGGTGGTCGGGCTTTCGGCAGGACACGACAGGGCCGCCCTTGAACGGCTCTGCGCGGAGTTCGGCTGCCCGGGCAGCCTCTTTGCGGACGAAGGGACCGCCGGATTGCGGAAGCTGGTGGAATCCTGCGGTGCGGACATAGCCGTGAACGGCATCGCCGGGGCCGCGGGACTGGAACCGTCGGCAATCGTGCTGGAGCAGGGCATGGACCTGGCCCTGGCAAACAAGGAGACCGTCGTGATGGCCTGGCCGCTGGTGAGCGGGGCCGCAAAAAAATCCGGCAGCGCCATCCTGCCCGTGGACAGCGAGCACAGCGCGATATTCAACCTGATTCATCAGTCGGGCAAGGCGAACATCCGGCAGATCATCATCACGGCGAGCGGCGGCCCCTTCCGCGAGTACACGGACGAGCAGCTTGCGGCCGTCAGCGTGGAGCAGGCCCTGCGCCATCCGACCTGGAACATGGGGCGCAAGATCACGATAGACAGCGCGACGCTGGCAAACAAGGGGCTGGAGGTCATAGATCTCTTGCGGCTGGCGACGGGCAGGCATCTGAG
>CAMJAJ010000281.1 GCA_946403565.1 uncultured Treponema sp.
TAGAAGTCCGTCACCTTCCAGCCCGCAATCCGTTCGGCGAGCAGCTCGGCCTCCCGCCTCCCCTTCTCCGTCAGGCTGTCGTTCTTGTAGTCAGGATCCCCATGCCGTATGAATATCAGGTGCATCGCCTTACCTCCACGATTGTCTTTCCCTTGCTCGCGTTGTGGACCTCAGCCCTGAAGCCCTCGCTTTCGTCCGCCTGTATCCGCCCGCACACCGTGACGGCGGAACCGTAGTCCTCCTGCAGCTCGCTCAGGTGGTAGCGGGGGTATAGGTGCTTGAGTATCTTGTACGTGGCGTAGTCGGCGGTAAAGGAGAATGAATCCCGCTCCACATATTCCTCCGACTTCGCCAGGGCGAGCACCTGTTTGGCCGCGTCCTGGTATGCCTTGACCAGCCCTCCCGTACCGAGCAGGGTCCCGCCGAAATAGCGCGTCACCGTCAGGATTGCGTTCGTGATTCCGCTGCCTTTCAGCACCTCAAAGACCGGGCGGCCCGCCGTTCCCGACGGCTCCCCGTCGTCGCTCAGCCCGCTGACCTCCGCCTTGGTTCCCGCGAAGAACGCGTGCACGACATGCCGCGCGTCCGCATACTTCTCCTTCTGCTCGGAAAGCTTCGCGCGGGCCTCCTCAGCCGTATGTATCGGAAAGAGCTCCGCGATAAAGCGGGAGTTCTTGACCTTGGTCTCGGCTGTGCAGTATTCCAGCAGGACCTTCATTCGTCCGTTCCTCCTGCCTCGCCAGCACGGTCTTCCGCCTCCGGTATCTGCGGGGGAACGGCCGCCTCGCCACCAGTCCCACCAGGGACAGCCTCTGGGCCGCTCGAGACAGCCTCTGGGCTGCTCGAGACAGCCTCTGGGCTGCTCGGGACAGCCTCTGGGCCGCCGTGGGGACGGAGGATGCCCGCCTCGGAGAAGAAGTAGATGCAGACCGCCATGTAGCCACGGGTCATCGCGCGGTATTCCGCAAGGACGCCCATGAAGCTTGCGAGCGTGGCAAGGAGCTGGAACAGCAGGCCCGCGTCCTCGCCCCTCGGCAACACGAAGAGGAGCAGCTGGATGACGACCACCATCACGAGGTCCTTTCCGCAGGAGTAGGCCACGAAGGCGATGAAACGCCCCAGCTGCCCCATGAGCAGCCGCCAGCTGACCACGAAGGCCTCCCCCACCCCGGTATCCTCCTTGGTCAGCAATATGAGGTACACGAACGTGAACGGGAGCGTCAGGAGCGCAACAAGCAGAACGAACGCGGCGGCCGTCAGCATCATCACCGCGCCCTTCCCTAGGGCGGCAAGCTGGTCCTTCATCAGTGCCGAAAGGCCCCCCAGGACAAGTACCACCACGGCGTTTATCGCGGTGAAAAGCAGGGCCGCCTTCACGACACGACTTTTTCCCCTGCCGAAGCCCGCAAAGAGCCCTTTTATGGAGGCGGCCCTGTTCCGCACGAGCGGGGCCAGGACGCTGTACAGGCCATAACTCAGGAGCTCGCCCGCCAGGCACGCAAGCAGGAGCAGCAGGAGGGCAAAGAGCAGCGCGACAGGAGATGCCGTTCCCCCGTCCGAAAGGCTTGCCCCCGTCATGGAGATGCCTAGGACATACACAAACACCCGCAGGGTACTGTGGAGGAACACGGCGAACATCGCCTGCGCCATCCTGCCCCGCACGCACTGGTTCAGGATGACATGCATGAACTTGAAAGACGGCTTCCGAATCCTGCTTTCCATACCTACTTGAACAGTTCCTTCTGGTCAGCGTCAGAAACGCTCTCCACCGTGATGGAGGCGGTCTCGTGCGCGGACAGCTTTATGCCGCCCGCCTTGAGTCCGCGCTCCTCCCAGTCGCCGGCGTTGAACTCCTCGCTGGTCACCTTGACGCGGGGCTTCTTCTCGTAGTTCAGCGTGAACGTGAAGCTTTCCCGCGTGTCTATGTGCAGCACCTCCGCTCCGTCGGGAGCAAGCATGTAGTCGCGGTTCATGATCCAGCCCGCAATCCTGCAGCGCTTGATGTAGGCGTACTTGGTCTTGCTGTCGCGGTAGATCACCGTGAACAGGACCTTGTTTATCAGCTCCTTTTCCGCGTAGTTGCAGTACCACATGCCCGCGTCCACGAAGAGGCGGTCGGGAACGTCGCACACCGTGTAGATGCCGCTCTTACGGATGAAGAGGATGCGGTCGTAGGGCGTGACCTTGAAGACCTCCGTACCGCCCGACACCGAGGTCCCCAGGTAGCCCTTCTCATCATAGCGGAGGGGGGTGTCGCGCTTGACGATCTTCTTCACCTCCACCGCCGTGAACTTGGCAATCTGCGTGTGCCGGGCCAGCTCGTCGCCCTTGAACTTGCCGAGCATCTCGTCCAGGTACTCAATCGCGCAGTCGGTCAGGTGCTTGAGCCTGCGGTTTATCTCTTTTATGCGGGCGTTTATCGCCTTGACCTGATCCTTGTTCTTGTTGATGTCGAAGAGCGAGATGCGGCGGATCGGGATCTTGAGCAGCTTGTCCACGTCCTCGTCGTTCACCTCGCGGATGAGCTCCGCCTTGAAGGGCTTGAAGCCATCTTTCACCGCCTTGTCCACGGCTTCGGCAGTCTTCATCTGCTCAATCTTCTTGTAGATCCGCTCCTCCACGAAGATCCGCTCCAGCGTGCGGGCATGCAGTTCCTCGGTCAGCTCCCCCTTCTCCCACTCCAGCTCATCCTTGATGATGCCGGTCAGCTTCTTGGCGTAGTACTGGATGATCTCCGTCGCGCTCATGACGACGGGCATGTTGTCCTTGATGACGAGCATCTGGCAGCTTATCGACTTCTCGCAGTCCGTGTAGGCGTAGAGGGCCTTCTCCACGTCCTTGGCGTAGACCCCGCGCGGCAGCTTTATCTCTATCTGGCAGTGGTCGGTCGTAAAGTCGTCGATGGAGCTTATCTTTATCTTGCCGGCCTTGTAGGCGCTCTCTATCGAATTGAGGAGGCTCTCGGACGTGGAGTCCACCGGCAGCTCGGTGATGACAATCTTCTTCTCGTCGCTCATGTCGAACTTGGCGCGGGTTATCAGCTTGCCGTTGCCGTC
>CAMJAJ010000282.1 GCA_946403565.1 uncultured Treponema sp.
GCGAGCCTGGACTGGGTGCAGGACTTCGCCGCCCGCTGCGGCATGACCATCGCGGCGGGGGAAAAGCTCGTCAACCTGCCCCGCCACCCCAGCCAGCTCTACGAGGCCTTCTTTGAAGGGGTGGCCCTGTTCGCCCTGCTCTGGTTCCTGCGCAAGCGGAAGCCCTTCGACGGCTTCCTGGGCTGCCTGTATGCGATAGGCTACGGGGTCGCCCGCTTCATCATCGAGTATTTCCGCCAGCCCGACTCCGACCTGGGCTTCCGCCTTTCGTCCGCCGACACGGCCGCCGGGGAAGAAGCCCATGCGATTTACCGGAACACCTCCCTGCTGGACATATCCACGGGACAGATTCTCTGCGCGCTCATGATCGTCGGCTGCCTGATCCTTATGTTCGTGCTCTACCTCCGCTCCCGGAGGCAGGCCGGAAACGGCATGGCGGAGGCTGCCGGCACAGGAAGCGCTCAGTAGGAGGACCGAATGTACGAATACCAAGTAGAAGGCGGCTTCCCCATCAAGGGGAGCATCACCGCGAGCGGCAACAAGAATGCCGCCCTCCCCTGCATAGCCGCGACCCTCCTGACCAGGGAGCCGGTCATCCTGCGCAACGTTCCCGACATAGAGGACACGAACGTCATGCTCCAGATCCTGAGCTCGCTCGGGGTCGGGGTGGAAAAGATAGACGACCACGCCTGGAAGATAGACGCCGCCAAGATAAGCTCCGCCAGCATCCCCGCCCAGATGAGCAAGAAGATCCGAGCCTCGATCCTGTTCGCCGGTCCCCTCGTGGCCCGGATGGGCAAGGCCGTCATGCAGCCCCCCGGCGGCGACGTCATAGGCCGCAGGCGGCTGGACACCCACTTCCTCGCGCTTGAGGAGCTGGGGGCGCGGATCTCCACGGAGAGCCGCTTCGAGTTCACGGCGAACAAGCTGGTGGGAACCGACCTCTTCCTGGACGAGGCCTCCGTCACCGCGACGGAAAACGCCATCATGGCCGCCGTCCTCGCCGAAGGCAGGACGGACATAACGAACGCCGCCAGCGAGCCGCACGTACAGGACCTCTGCGAGATGCTGAACCAGATGGGGGCCAAGATAACGGGCATCGGCAGCAACATCCTCCACATCGAGGGGGTCAGGAAGCTTTCGGGAACGGACTTCACGATCGGGCCGGACTACATGGAGATAGGCTCCTACATCGGGCTGGCCGCCTGCACCCGCGGCTCCGTGGAAATCCACGGAATCCGCCCGCAGGAGATACGGCCGCTCAAGATAGCCTTCGGAAAGCTGGGCATACAGTGGAACATAGAGGGAAACACGCTGACCGTCTCCTCCGACCAGAAGCTCAAGGTGAACGCGGACCTGGGCGGCATGATTCCCAAGATAGACGACTCCCCCTGGCCGGGATTCCCGCCGGACCTGACCTCCATAATGGTCGTCGTCGCCACGCAGGTGGAAGGCACGGTGCTGGTGTTTGAAAAGATGTTCGAAAGCCGGATGTTCTTCGTGGACAAGCTCATCAGCATGGGGGCCAGGATCACCCTCTGCGACCCCCACCGCGCCGTCATATCAGGCCCCTGCCCCCTGCACGGGGAGCACCTGGTTTCCCCGGACGTACGCGCCGGAATGGCCATGGTCATAGCGGCCCTCTCGGCGAGGGGCGAAAGCCGCATCAGCAACGTATACCAGATCGAGCGGGGCTACGAGCACCTTATCGAGCGGCTCCAGTCACTCGGAGCACACATCAAGCGGGTCGAAGTCCGCTAGGAGGTTCCTTATGAAGATTGTGATAGTCCACGGGCAGGGCCACGAGGGCTCCACCTACCACATAGCCCACATGGTCGCCGACCGCATCGGCGGCGAGATTGCAGAATTCTTCCTGCCACAGGACTTCGGATCCTTCTGCCAAGGCTGCACGATGTGCTTCAAGGGCGACAAGACCAAATGTCCGCACTACGGCTCCCTGGAACCGATAACCTACTCCCTCATTGAGGCCGACCTCATCATCCTCGCCAGCCCCGTCTACGTCTTCCATGCGACCGGCGCGATGAAGGCCCTGCTGGACCACTACGGCTACATGTTCATGGTGCACCGGCCGGAGGAGGCCATGTTCAAGAAGCAGGGCCTCTGCGTGGCGACCGCGGCAGGAGCCGGAATCTCCTCCACGATCAAGGACATGGCGGACAGCCTCTTCTTCTGGGGCGTTGCAAAGCAGTATAAGCTCGGATTCGCCGTGGCCGCTGTCAGTTGGGAAACGGTGAGCGAAAAGAAAAAGCGCGCCATCGAAAAGAAGGCGGCCGCCATGGCAGACCTGATACGGCGGCGGAACGGCAAGGTCAAGCCCGGGCTCAAGACCAAGGCATTCTTCTCCCTCATGCGGATGATCCATAAGAAGGGCCTGCTCCCGTTCGACGCAGACTACTGGAAAGAGAAGGGCTGGACCGGGAAAGTCCGCCCCTGGAAGTAAGGCACCATTCCGCCGGTGCACTGGCGGAATGGGCACCGCAGCAGAAAAAGGGGCCCCCGAAACTGAGATGCCGGCAGAACAGTTGAAAAATTACCCAATCCGTACCATAATATAAGGGAAAGGGCACCTCTAAAAACTCGCTTTCAGCGGTTTTTAGAGGATGCTAGGAATTGCGCTTCGCGCGGTTTTTGGGGATGCCCAAAGGACAGAGAGGAAGAAGAAATTGACAGCTAGGAACACGACGACGGACAAGAAGGAGACCAAGGCAAAGACATCACGGACCGCACGGGCAAAGGACGACGCTTCCAAGGCCCCCGCAAAGCGGGGACGGCCCCGCAAGGCCAAGGCTTCCGGCGCAGACACTGCGATTGACGAGAACGGGGTCGCCCTGTACGACCCCAAGCCGGGCGACGCGGTCCAGGAGAACGACACGCCTTTTTCGTTCGACTCCGATTATAGCGCGACGGAAACCCCAGCAGAAAACGTGGCAGCGGCAGACGGGACGGATGACTCTCCCTTCGCCCAGGCAGTCGAAGAGCCTCCCGCCCAGGAGGAAAGCGAGCCGTCCCCCTTCGATTCCGGCCGA
>CAMJAJ010000283.1 GCA_946403565.1 uncultured Treponema sp.
ACGGACTTTCCCGCCTTCTACCGGGAGCATGGCGGGGCCGTCATCTCCACGAGCTTTGACAAGTACTGCTACGTGACCGTCCGCCACCTGCCCCCCTTCTTTGAGTACAAGACCCACCTGACATACTCCAAGGAGGAGAAGGTCAGCTCCGTCGCGGAGATACGGCATCCTGCCATCCGGAACGCCATGGACTGGCTGGGGATGCGGAACCTCCGCCTGACCTACGAAAGCGACCTGCCTGCCCGCAGCGGCCTGGGGACAAGCTCCTCCTTCGCCGTCGGCATGCTGGAGGCCTTCTATGCCCTCAAGGGGCAGTACGCGGACAAGCGCCGGCTGGCGGACGACGCGATATACCTGGAGCGAACCCTCTGTGCGGAGGCCGGAGGCGTGCAGGACCAGATAGCGGCGGCCTTCGGCGGGCTCAACCGCATAAATTTCTCCCGGGACGGCTATTCCGTGAACCCCATCATCATATCGCCGGAGCGCAAGGGGCGGCTGAACAGGTCGCTCATGCTCTTCTTTACGGGCTTTTCCCGCTTTTCATCGGACATCCAGAAGGGGACGGAGCTGTCCATGAAGGACAAGACCGCCCAGCTGCTCGAGATGTACCGCCTGGTGGACGAGGCCGAGCAGGTGCTGGTCAATGCCGACAGGGACCTGGACGACTTCGGCCGCCTGCTGGACTACACCTGGCGGCTCAAACGGGGGATTTCCAGCGGAATCTCGACCGATTCCATAGACGCGCAGTACCAGCGGGGGCTGGAGGCCGGCGCGCTCGGCGGCAAGCTCCTGGGGGCGGGGGGCGGCGGCTTCCTGCTCTTCTACGTTCCCGAGGAACGGCAGGCCGCCGTCAGGGAGGCCATGCGCGACCTGCTTTACGTGCCGTTCAAATTCGAGAACGAGGGCAGCAGGGTCATCCACTACAGTCCGGAAGAGGACGCATGAAGCTGGCCGAGATGGGCAGCCCCGTGGAAAAGCTCTACGGGGTGGGGACACGGACCGCAGGACTCTTTGCCAGGCAGGGCATCTTCACCGTTGCCGACCTCCTGATGAACTACCCCCGCGACTACGAGGACAGGACGCAGCGGGTCGTCATTGCGGACTGGGCACGCTATCCCAAGGTGCACACGGTCTGCAAGGTGCTCTCCCATTCCTTCTTTGGCTACGGCAGGACGAAGACCCTCAAGCTCACCGTGAGCGATGGAAGCGGAAACCTGGCCCTGGTCGCGTTCAACCGTCCTTTCCTGGAGAAGTCGCTGCCGGAGGGCTGCATCATCTCGCTGACCGCCCAGTGCCAGTACCGGTATGGGGAGCTCCAGTCCACGGCGTTCGAGGCGAACCGCCTGTCCTACGACGGAGAGCTTGCCGAGTGGGGGGCTGCCCAGCTGCCCGACAGCGAGGTCATTCCCATATACCCCCTCACGGAGGGCCTTTCAAACAAGCTTGTCCGCAAGGCCGTCGCCGTCGCGCTCAAGCAGTTCGGCAGGGCGATAGACGACGAGCTGCCCGCCTCCGTCATCCAGGAGCGCGGCCTGCTGCATCTGGCGGACGCGATAGAGCGGGTGCACCGGCCGGGAAGCCTTGCGGAGGCGCAGGAGGCCCGGCGGACAATCATATATGGGGAGCTGTATTCCTTTGAGTACAAGATGGCCCGGCGCGCCCTGGCCCACCGGGGCAGGCTCCCTTCGCTGGACACGGGAATGGTCCCCGGCGCGGTGGCTTCAGCCGGAACGCCCGGCGCGGCAGATGCGTCCGGTCTGTCCGGCCCGGTAGACGGCCAGGCGGGGGCCCCCGGTGGCGGATTGGGAGCCGCCCCAGACTCGTCCGGAATCCCCAGCGCGGCCGCCGCCTTTACCACGGTCGACAAGATGCGGGAGGAGTTCGAGCAGAGCCTTTCCCCCCGGCAGAAAGAGCTTCTTTCCCGCCTGCCCTTTTCCCCGACCCCGGACCAGATGGCGGTCATACAGGAGATGGGGCGCGACATAGATAGGAGCGAGTCGGAGCTGAACGCCATGCTGAACAACCCCGGCAGCCTGGAGCGCCCCCCCTTCTCCATGCAGCGGCTCCTGCAGGGTGACGTGGGCAGCGGCAAGACCCTGGTGTCCTTCTTCCTCTGCCTGCGCACGGTGGACTACGGCGGCCAGTGCGCGCTCATGGCCCCGACGGAGCTGCTCGCAAGCCAGCATGCCGAAAACGCAGCCCGCCTGCTGGAGCCCCTCGGCGTGCGTGTCGCCTTCCTGACCGGCAACGTCAAGAACGCGGGGCGCAAGCTGCTCCTCAAGAGCCTTGCCGCCGGAGAAGTGGACATCGTGATAGGGACGCACGCCCTTTTCGCCCGCGACGCAGTGTACAGGAGCCTGCGCCTTGCCATCATAGACGAGCAGCACCGCTTCGGGGTGGCGCAGCGTGAGTCCATCATCGCAAAGGGCCGGGTCAGCGTCGGAGAAGGGGAGCACGCGCTCTCACATTCCCCCGACCTCCTGATGATGAGTGCGACCCCCATCCCCCAGACCCTTGCCCTGACCGCATTCGGCGACCTGGACGTGAGCACCATCCGGTCACGGCCCTCCGGCCGCAAGGAGGTGAAGACCTACCTCACCATCATGGGGCATGAGTACAACGTCTACGGGGCCGTCCGCAAGGAGCTGGCCGCGGGCCATCAGGCCTATTTCGTATACCCCCGGATAAGTGACGGCGAGCAGGGGGATGGGAATCCGTCCGGTGAACATGTGACTTCAAGTGTGAAGTCGGCTTCTGGAGGCGGGGCCGCCTTGGAATTTGGGGCGGCCGCCGACAACGAGCTCAAGAACGCAGAGCGGATGTTCTCCTTCCTGTCGACGGAAGAGTTCCCCGAGTACCGGTGCGCCCTGATACACGGCAAGCAGGACGAGGAGGAGCAGCACCGGATCCTGTCGGACTTTCGCGACGGAAAGGTGCAGCTGCTCGTTGCCACGACCGTCGTGGAAGTCGGGGTGGACGTGCCCAACGCGACCTGCATCGTCATAGAGCATGCCGACCGCTTTGGCC
>CAMJAJ010000284.1 GCA_946403565.1 uncultured Treponema sp.
AGCTACGAGATGTTCACGATGAAAAGCTGCAAGAAGTGCGCCGCGGTCCGCGATTTCATGGGCCTGTCGCACCTGGAAGGCAGGGAAACCGGCGTGGACAGCGACAGGGGCTTTGACCGCGCGTCCGAGGCGGGTGTCTTCGTCACGCCGACGGTCATCTTCTACAGCAGGGACAAGGAAGAAATCGCCCGCGCCCACAACGTGCAGGAGCTGGAATCCGTCCTGGTCCTGCTCAAGGGACGCAGTTAGGCAGCACAGCTACGGCAACCGTAGCTGTATCACCAAGCCTGATGCAGAGCGCCGGGATATCAGACCCTCGGCACAAATAAAAAAGCCTCCCGGTTGGGAGGCTTTGTGCCAAAGATCAGAATCGAACTGATGACATAAGGATTTTCAGTCCTCCGCTCTACCAGCTGAGCTACTTCGGCAAGTCATTCAAGCAAGTATACTTTACAGGAAAGTATCAACTTTGTCAAGTCACTCCTTTCAGAAAGGAGGCAAGCAACGCAGGCTTGAAGAACTATGGTGGCAAGAGGGATCGAACCTCTGACATACGGAATATGAGTCCGTTGTTCTACCGACTGGACTATGCCACCGTGATGTTGAATAGCATATACGTTTTGCAGCTGTGTGTCAAGGGCAAAACAGGGAAATTCGCACAAATCTCCCCAAAAATATGGCCGCCAGCGCACGGGGCACCGGCGGCCAAAGGCCTCAACAGGCAACGACTATCTGAATATGATGATCAGGACCTGGGAGACTATGACGACCGCGATCAGGGCGACCGGATAGGTGGAGGCGTACGCGGAGGCGACGTCCTCGGTTCCGGCCGTGTTGATCAGGGTTCCCAGGGCCGGGGTGCTGGTCATGCCGCCCGTGATGGAGCCCAGGTTGTTCAGGAGGCTCAGGCGCAGCACGTAGCGGGCAAAGAGGTAGCCAGCCACCATCGGCAGGGTCGTCATGATGATTCCGTAGATGAAGTAGATGCCCTTGAAGTACTTGACGAAGTTCGCACCGCCGGGGATACCGGCACCGATCAGGAAGAGCATGAGGCCCAGCTCACGGAAGACCTTGAGCGTCTCGTTCTTGGGCGTCATGGAGAGCTTTCCGAAGTGTCCGAAATGTCCGAGCAGGAGGGAGACCAGGAGGCAGCCGCCCGTCGTCGTGAGCGAGAAGTTGCCGAACTTGAAGGAGCCGATGAGGATTCCCAGGACGGCGGCAAGCGAGAAGGGCATGAAGCCGAAGGAATCGACATCAATCAGGCCGCTCGCGAGCTTCTTCGTGGTTCCGGTGCTCGCAACGACGATCTTCTTGCGCTCCTCCGCCATGTCCGCGCCGAGAATCTTCGGAATGATCTGCACGAAGAGCACGACGCCCACGACTCCGTACAGGTAGGCGATTCCGTGGCCGACCGCGACCACATCCTCAAAGTCCGGATTCACCGTCGCCTTGGCCGCGCTGAAGGCGGGCGTGCTGGTCAGGGAGCCGGAAAGGAGGCCGACGAGCATTGCCGCGGCTTCCTCAATGTCGCTGCCGAGGACCTTTGCGTCGAACAGGATGCAGGCCGCGCAGGACAGGCCGCCGAACAGGATGACGACCACCGCAATCAGGACGTAGGACTTGAAGTTCTTCTTGAAGTTCCCGATGAAGTTCGGTCCGGCGATGAAGCCGACCGACGTGACGAAGAGGATGAGCCCCAGGTTCTCCACGACCTTGAGGGCATTGCCCGAGTAGGACTTGGACGCCCCGCCCACCGAGACCAGCAGCTGCGCGTCCAGCGCCTTGGAGAAGAAGGCCCCGGCCAGCAGCGCGATGATGAACACGCCTGCGGTCCCGAGGGAGACGCCGTTTATCGTAATCCTGCCCAGAAGGTAGCCGACAGCCGCAATCGTAAAGACAAAGAACAGCAGAAAGGTTATTGCCTTGACCGAAAGTATTCCTGCAAAAAGAGTCATCTTAGCACTTCCATACCTAAAAAATTAATGCATCGCTTGAGAAACGCGAAAAGACTCAGCTTTTCGTGGGCGCCGCCGGCTGGTTGATGTGGTAGCGCACTTCGTTAGAAAACAGCTGCTTCGCAGCCAGGCTCACGACCTTGCCGTCGTTCTCCTCAACTTCCGAATCCTTCAGCACTGCCAGCTGGAAGGCGCGGCGGCTTGCAGCAGACGTTATCTCGTAGATGCTGCCCGTGAATTTGACCAAACTCTCCAACGGAAAAATCATTCCGACACCTCGTTATCGACAATTGGAATATAATTGGCGTATATTGTAGCGTTTTTCGCCGTCCGTGTCTAGCTTTTCGCCTTGCCCGCGGCGGCCTTTTCCGCTACAATGGGGCCGTGGGCGAACGCAACAGCAGGATGCAGGCCATTATACTCAGCGTCAAGGCGACCGGGGCAAGCAACGGCCTGGTCACCATGCTCGGCAGGGAATGCGGAATCCGCACGAGCCTGCTCTACGGCGGGCCAAAGAGCAGGCTGCGCTCGCTGGTGCAGCCCTTCAACAGCGGCTGCGTCTGGCTCTACGAGGACAAGGCCAAGGAGTCCTCCAAGATAACGGACTTCCAGGTGGCGGACTTCCATGTGAAGCTCAAGGCCAGCCTCTACAAGATCTGGGCCGCCTCCCTGGCGGCGGAGCTGGTCCTCCGGACGCATGCGGCAGGAGAGCCGGAGGGGGCCTTCGTCCTGCTTTCGGCCTTCCTGGACGGCACGGACGCCTCCGAGGAGGACGAGGCACGGCTCGGCACGATCCGCTTCCTCTGGCGCTACCTGGGCCTGCTGGGGGTGCAGCCCTCCGTCCCCGAGTGCATGCAGTCCTTCCAGCTGGACGCGGAGGCGGCGGAATACCTGGCGGCCCTGAACGAGAAAAGCCCCGGCGAGGTCAGGCGGATGGTCCTCGGGACGGCCCCCGTCCAGCAGCTCAAGCAGATGGCCTTCAGCCTCGTGGAGGAGGCGGCCGGCGGAAAGCTCAAGACCGTGGAGACGGGATTCGCCATCCTGTAGCCGGCT
>CAMJAJ010000285.1 GCA_946403565.1 uncultured Treponema sp.
CCCCTCCCCTTCGCGATCGACGAAGTGCGGCAG
The DNA here is from genome assembly GCA_946403565.1 of uncultured Treponema sp. The sequence goes on from CAMJAJ010000285.1 coordinate 34, forward strand.
AAAGACGGCAGCATCGTCCTGCCCAACGAGGACCTCCGCCTGAAGTACCGCTATCTGGACCTGCGCCGCGCCCCCATGCAGCACAACATCATCCTGCGCTCCCAGGTCGCCTTCGCGACGCGCGAGTACCTGACCGGAAAGGGCTTCCTTGAGATAGAGACCCCGACCTTCATCAAGTCCACGCCGGAGGGCGCACGGGACTACCTGGTTCCCTCCCGCGTCCACCCCGGAAAGTTCTACTCCCTGCCCCAGAGCCCCCAGCTCTACAAGCAGCTGCTGATGGTCTCGGGATTCGACAAGTACTTCCAGATTGCCCGCTGCTACCGCGACGAGGACGCTCGCGGCGACCGGCAGCCTGAGTTCACCCAGATCGATATGGAGCTGTCCTTCACCAACCGCGAGGAAGTCCTTGAGGTGACGGAGGGCATGATGGGCCACATCTTCCAGAAGACGATGGGCTACACCCTGCCCGCCAAGTTCGACCGCCTGAGCTGGGACGATGCCTTTGACCTCTACGGTACGGACAAGCCCGACCTCCGCTTTGACCTCAAGATGCAGGACGCCTCCTTCATGGCGGGACTGTCGGACTTCAACGCATTCAAGGCGGGAGCGGCCGCAGCCGGAAAGGACATCGAGCGGCACAAGCGGAGCGGCCTCAAGGCCCTCGTCGTCAAGAACGTCGCCGACAAGTACAGCCGCAAGAAGGTGGAGGAGCTGGAGGCAGTCGCCAAGACCTACAAGGCAAAGGGCCTCGCATGGATGAAGGTGGATGCCGCCGGCAAGTTCGAGGGAGGCATCTCCAAGTTCTTCGCCGGACATGAGGCAGAAATCTGTGAGAAGCTGTCCGCCGAAAAGAACGACCTCCTGCTCTTTGTCTCCGACGAGAAGTGGCAGGTCGCCTGTACCGCGCTGGGAGCTGTCCGCAAGCAGCTGGGCAAGGACCTGAACCTCTATGACCCCAAGGACGAGTTCCACTTTGTCTGGATCATCGACTTCCCCTACTTCGCCTGGAACGAGGACGAGAACAAGTGGGAGACCGAACACCACATGTTCACGCTCCCGCAGAAGAAGTACTGGCCCACGCTGGAAAGCGACCCGGGCGCGGTGAAGGGAGACCTCTACGACCTGGTCCTGAACGGCTACGAGCTTGCCTCCGGCAGCATGAGGATCAACGACCCCGAGCTGCAGCAGCGGGTCTTCAAGATCGTCGGCTACAGCCAGGAGCGGGCGCAGAAGGCCTTCGGCTTCCTCGTGCAGGCGTTCAAGTTCGGCGCGCCGCCCCACGGCGGAATCGCCCCGGGGCTTGACCGCCTGGTCATGCTGATGTGCCACGAGGAGTCCATCCACGAGGTCATCGCATTCCCCAAGAACAACGTCGCCCTGTCCCCGATGGACGAGTGCCCGTCGGAAGTGGACGATCAGCAGCTCAAAGACCTGCACATCATCTGCACGGAGAAAGAAGCATAAGCATACAAGAAAGGGCCTCCCCAAGCGGGGAGGCCCTTTTTTTACGCGAGGCAGTTTCAAAAGTCCGGACGGTCTTTTGAAACATGCTAATCTATATATGCGCGGCCTTCTTGTACAGCGCGGCATACGCTCCCGCCGGCAGGATCCTGTATGCCAGGCGGACAAGCAGGTACATCACGTAGGAAGAAAATGATACCGGCTCCTCCTGCCAGTCGTCCTTGAAGGGGGTCCGGGCCAGGCATTCCAGCCAGAGCCTCCGGTAGGGCTGGGTGGCGTGGACGTGCCACGGCGGGATGAAGGTGTTGCCCCCTATCATGTGAATGAACGCGGGAGCCTCGCGGGAGGCCTCATACACCTCCCGTGTGTACGTGCCGTCATCACCGAATATCCTGCAGAACAGATCATAGCGGTACAGATGCAGGGCGGGCAGGAAATTATACTTGGGCGGCAGGGTCAGGATGAAGTCCCGGTGCTTGTAGCAGAGCATCGTCAGCAGGGCCTGGTCACCGGTTATGCGGACGCGCCCCCCCTCCTGTCCTTTCACGGCCTCAAGCTCTCCGAAGAGGAGCTTTTCTATCCCCTCCTTCCGCCAGAGGCCCACGTTGATCGCGACAAAACCCGAGTTCCAGTCCGCGAAGCGTTCACGGGCGAGCAGGGAGTAACACCTGAACGGCTCCCTGACCATCGCGAGGACTTTGCCGCTGTCCACAAGAGAATCCACCGCCCCCATGACCGCCCCCTGCACATAGGTGTCTGCATCGGAGATCAGGCAGACGGTATCGTCGGGGTAGTCTTTGAGCACGTTGTCCAGGTCAAAGAACTTGTAGCAGGAATAGTTGCCCCGGTATTCCAAGAAGCCCTTCGCCTTGAGCCGTGCGGCCAGCTCATTGCCGTCCTGGAATTTCAGGGAGAATCCGGGATAGGCGGCAACCATGCCGGAAAGCCGCTCCTTCGTGTCCTCGCGTATGTCGGCGGACTGGATCAGTATGTCCACCTCCCTGCCGCAGTCCTTGTGCGCCTCCAGCATGCTCAGGAGGGAAACGGCAAGCTTGACCCGGTAGGAGTCCGTGATGCTGTACAGTATTACGATCTTCATCTTGGATGCCTGTGATTTACAAAAAAAGGGGCAAGGCCGCCCACCAAAGGTAAAGCAGCCCTGCCCTCTCGCACGCTTATGTCAAACTCAGCTACCGTAGGTCGCGATGAAGACACCGGCGGCGATTGCCGTTCCGATGACTCCGGAGACGTTCGGGCCCATGGCGTTCATCAGCAGGAAGTTGGACGGGTCAAACTCCTGTCCCACCTTGTTGGCGACGCGGGCCGCCATAGGCACCGCGGAAACGCCCGCAGAACCGATGAGCGGGTTGATCTTCTTGCCCTTGGGCAGGAAGAGGTTCATCAGCTTGGCCATCAGCAGTCCCGTAGAGGTGGCGACCGCGAAGGCAACCAGTCCCAGCAGGATGATTCCGAGGGAGTTCGCGTTGATGATCTTCTCGGG
>CAMJAJ010000286.1 GCA_946403565.1 uncultured Treponema sp.
TAGCAGGGGAAAGGACAGAAGCGGACATGGACAAGAACACACCGAAGAACGGCAAGATTGAAAAAATACTGAGCAGCTTTACAGCGCTGCAGGGGGCTCCCAAGCCCCTGTTCGTGCTCCTGATCGTGCTCTATTTCGTCACCGTGCGCTTTACCATGTATACGGCCGGCCCCGGCGGTGGAGCCATGGTCGTGATTTTGGGCCACCGCATGCCGCTCGCGACCTTCACCGGAGTCCTCTCCTCCGTCTCCGGCATGTGCGTCATCTTCCTGGTCCTGCTGTTCAACAAGCCGGGCTTCTATGTCGGTATCATCATTTTCTCTGGCCGCCTGATACATAACATCCTGGGCCTGTTCGTGGGGAACAACCTCGCCAGCATTCCCGGCTTCTTCACCGGCCTCGTCACCTTCTTTTCCATCCTGCTGATCTACCAGCGCAACAGGCGCATCGCCATCTACCAGGAGAAGATCCAGACGCAGGCCGTCACCGACAACCTCACCGGACTGCCCAACCGCTTTGCCTGCTCCGAGTTCATCAACGGACTCATCCAGAAGGGCGAGAAGTTCGCCGTCGTTTCGGTGGACCTGAACAACTTCAAGAGCATCAACTCCACGATGGGCCAGAAGGCGGGCAGCGAGGTGCTCGGCGAGGTGGCCTCCCGCTGGCAGACCGCCGCGGACTCGGGGCTTTCGGGGACGCAGGACTTCATCTCCCGCCTGAGCGGGGACGAGTTCGCCCTGGTGCTGCGGGGCTACCGCGAGGACGCGGACATCGCAAAATCGGTCAGGTACTACCAGACGGTGCTGGAGAACCGCATTACGGTGGAAGAAAGCGACCTGTACATCACCGGCAGCTTCGGCTATGCCGAGTTCCCCGTGGACGCCAGGGATGCGGACACCCTCTTCTCCTACGCGGATGCGGCCATGTACGAGGTCAAGCGCACCAACAACAGCATCCGCATCCTCCGCTTTTCGACCGACATCCTCAAGATCGAGCGGACGATCGAGGTGGAGAAGATAATCCGGGCCGCGCTGGACCACGACACGGTGTTCTTCAACCTCCAGCCCCAGTACGACATCAACCACCGGCTGCGCGGCTTTGAGGCCCTTGCCCGCATGAAGGACGACGAGGGCCATTTCGTCAGCCCCGGCGAGTTCATCCCCGTTGCCGAGAAGGTCGGGCTCATCGACCGGGTGGACGGCGTCGTGATACGCAAGTCCATGATCTTCTTTGGCGAGATGGTCAGGAAGTACGGCCTGGACATAACCCTCAGCGTGAACGCCTCCGTCAGGCACCTGATGAAGAACGACTTCCTGGACGAGCTGAAGTCCGCGATGGACGCGAGCGGACTGCCGCCCCACCAGCTGGAGGTGGAGATCACCGAGTCCATCATGATAGACTCCGCCGAGAAGGCCCTGCAGTGCATCAACGAGATAAAGAAGATGGGGGGCAAGATAGCCATAGACGACTTCGGCACCGGCTATTCGTCGCTGAGCTACCTGAACAAGTTCCCTGCCAACCTGCTCAAGGTTGACAAGTCTTTCATAGACAAGATGAACGCGAGCGACTCCTCCAAGCAGTACGTTGCGGCCATCATCTCCATCGGCCACATCATGGGCTTCGACGTCATCGCCGAAGGAATCGAGGAGCAGGCCCAGCTGGACACCCTGCGCGAAATCGGCTGCGACTTCATCCAGGGCTACTTCTGGGGCAAGCCCCTGTCCAAGGAGGACGCCGAAAAGGTCGTCATGGACGCGGCCGCCGCCCAGCAGCAGCAGTAGGTTCGTCCTTCATGCGGCCCCCCGCCACGTTTAATCGCGTCCAAACCGATTAATCGTGCTCCGTCCCGTCCGGTTTTCTTCAGGCGGCCCCCGCCGCCGTTGCCAGTATCCCTTTAATCGCGCTCGCGGGTCAGGTCGCGCACCCACTTGTAGCGGTAGAAGTGCGCCATGACCCAGGGAATCTTGCCCACCTCGTCCAGGCAGGTGCAGGCGAACACCGCCGGTGCGCTCCAGTGGAAGACGAAAGCCCCCAGCAGGGCGGTGGGCACCGCGATGCCCCACATGCAGACGGCCAGGCTGTACATGTCGAAGAGCGTGTCCCCGCCGCCGTCGAATATGCCGTTTATGATTATCGTGTTCACGCAGCGCCCTATCATGTAGAAGGCGAGTATCACCAGCATCTCCACCAGGTCCTTGCGGGCCGCGTCCGTCAGCACGATGAACGAGGAGATGGGCTTGGTCAAAAGCAGGATCAGCACCGTGACCGACAGCCCGATGAGGTACGAGATCTTCATCAGCTTGATTCCGTACAGCTTGCCCTTCTCCAGCTGCCCCGCCCCCAGTTCGTTCCCCACCATGATTCCCGCGGCGGCGGAGACCCCGTTGGCCACGCAGCAGGTCAGGTCGCGGATGACGGCGGCGATGGAGTTGGCGGCGGCCGCGTCCTGCCCCAGATGGCCCAGGATGGCGGTGTAGGAGGTGAAGCCGATGCCCCAGAGCAGGTAGGCCCCGAGAATGGGGAAGGCGACGTGGGCAAAGTCGCGGGAAAGCTCCGCGTCGTGCAGGAAGAGCCGGCCGTAGTCGGGGCGCAGGAAGCCCTTCTGCCGCGAGGAGACGAGCGACCAGACGAACTCGATCAGGCGGGCGAGCAGGGTGGCGAGCGCGGCCCCCCGTTCCCCCAGGGCGGGCAGCCCGAAGAGGCCGAAGATGAACACCGCGTTCAGCACGATGTTGATGACCACGGTGCTGCTGCTTATCCAGGCCACGCGGCTCACGTGGTCGGTCACCTTCATGACGGTCTGGTAGCACTGGGACAGTCCCGTAAACAGGTAGGACAGGCCCGCGACCTTCAGGTAGCGGCAGCCGATTTCCGCCAGGACCGCGTCGTTCGTAAAGAACATCATCAGGACGCCGGGGCAGAAGATGCAGGCCAGGCTGAACGCAAGCGAAATGAGGGCGACGATGCGGAGGGTCATGCAGAAGATGTCATTTATCG
>CAMJAJ010000287.1 GCA_946403565.1 uncultured Treponema sp.
TCTACACCTTCCAGGAGATCTCATACCTCGTCGACGTGTACCGGAAGCCGGAGCTTGCGCAGCGCAGCCTGCTCAAGCTGGGCCTGTACATCGCCTTTTTCCCCCAGCTGATCGCCGGGCCCATAGTCCGCTACCACGACATAAACGGACAGATCGCCGCGCGGACGGTCAGCCTGGGGCAGTTTGCCAGCGGCCTTGAGCGCTTCATCATAGGGCTGAGCAAGAAGGTGCTCCTGGCGAACTCCTTTGCCCTTGTCTGCGACACCTTCTACGACTTCTACGACCTTGACTTCTTCTCATTCGCGCCTGTCGCCGCCTGGATCGCCGCGCTCGCCTACGCGCTGCAGATCTACTACGATTTCTCGGGCTATTCCGATATGGCGGTCGGGCTCGGCAGGCTGTTCGGATTTGAGCTGCCGGAGAATTTCAACTACCCGTACGCCGCATCGTCCATAACCGACTTCTGGAAGCGCTGGCACATCTCGCTGACGGGCTTCTTCCGCGATTACGTGTACATCCCCCTGGGCGGCAACCGGAAGGGAAGGGCCCGCACCGTGCTGAACCGCTTCATCGTGTTCTTTACGACGGGCCTCTGGCACGGGGCGGCGTTCAACTTCATCCTCTGGGGCCTGGCCCACGGCACGCTGATGACGGCGGAACGGCTGCTTCCCCGCAGGGCCTCCCAAAAGGCCCCAGATAAGGCCCAGAATAAAGCGGCGGGCCGGGCCGGGGCTGGAGGGGAAGCCGGCACCCGGAACTCGCCGGGGGCGGTCCTGAAGGCGGTCCTCTCCCGCACTGTCACGCTGCTTTGCGTGCTGCTTTTGTGGGTCCTCTTCAGGAACGGGACAAAGAAGGCGCTGAAGATCCTCCTTAAGATGGCCCAGCTCACCCCTGCCAGCATCATGTCGTTCCTTGATCCGCAGAGCTCCGGTGAGCTCCTGCTCCTTTCCATAGACCGCAGGTTCTGGATTCTCCTTGTGGCCGGCATCCTGTTCTCCTTCCCCTGGTGGCGGAAACTTCCCGTCCTGCATCCGGAAGGCAGGGCCGCATCCACGGCGCTGCTTGTCGTCCGCTACCTGGTCCTGGGCTGCCTGCTTGTGCTCTGCTATGCAAGCCTGGCAGGGAACTCCTACAATCCGTTCATCTATTTCAGGTTCTAAGGGGGCAGCACGTGGAAAGGAAGATACAGGCCGTATTCATCATCGCCGTCCTCGCCCTGTTCGCCGTCACGATCATTGCGTTCGACAGGACGGGGACGGTCTCGAAGAAGGAAAAGCGCACGCTGGCCGCCCGGCCCCGTGTGCTCAAGGAAAACAGGCTGAACGCTGACTATTTTGATGAATGCAGTTCCTATCTGGATGACCGGTTCGGCGGACGGCCCCTGCTGATTTCCCTGGACTCCAAGCTGAAGTATGGCCTGCAGGGAAAGGTGTCGAACGAACGAGCCCTCGCCGGCAAGGACGGCTGGCTCTTCTTCATCGACAAGGGCGATTTTGACAACCTGGGTGATTTCCTGAAGAAGAACCTCCTGAGCGATGAGGCTGTCGCGGAATTCAAGGACAAGGTCGCACGGACGGCGGACTGGTGCAGTGAGAACGGAATCAAATGCGTCTTCATGGTCTGCCCGAACAAACATTCCGTCTATGCGGAGTACTATCCGTTCCCCCGGCCGGAAGGAATCACGCGGGCCGACCAGCTGACGGCGGTCTTTGAGGAGCTGCAGCTTCCCTACCTGTACCCCCGGGACTACCTGATCGCACGGAAGAAGGATTTTGCCTACCCGCTCTACTATGAGACGGATACCCACTGGAATCCGCAGGGGGCATACCTTTCGTTCACGCAGCTGCGTGAGCAGATCGGGCGGCTGTTTCCCGAGGTGGACTTCCCGGACATTGAATACGAGGCGAGCGTCGACTACAGCATGACCGAGGGGGACATCCTGGCGATGCTGCACCTCGATGAGGCACGGAGCACCCAGCCGAGGCTCACGCCTGCCGCGCATGAAGCGGGCGAGCTCTATACCTACCTCAAGAACGAGGAGGCGAAGGGGGTCATCACCGAAGGCAGGGACAGGACGCTCCCGCGGGCCTTGGTCTTCCGCGATTCCTTCTTTGATATCCTTGAGCCGTTCGTGTCGCCGCTCTTCTCGCATACCGAATACATCTGGAAGAACTTCGGAGACGAGGATAAGGCGTACGTCCTGGAATACCGGCCCGACATACTCATCTTTGAGCGGGTGGAACGGGCCGCCCCCTGCTTCATACAGTAGCCGGCCGAGCGGGGCAGGCCGCACCTGGCTCCATCGCCGCCGTCCTCGCTCTGCCGGGCCGGGGCCGCCTGCCCCCTTTACGTTCCGGCGTTTTTTTCGTAGAATGAAGCTCTTATGGAATTTACGCAGGAACAGATGGATGCCCTCGTGGTGAACGAGGTCGATATTTTAAAGAAGGTCGCGGACGAGCTGAATGTCCGCGTCGCGCAGGTAAGCGCGGTCATTTCTTTGGTGCAGGAGGGCTGCACCATTCCCTTCATAGCACGTTACCGCAAGGAGCAGCACGGCTCGCTTGACGAAGTCCAGGTCCGCGATTCAGACCATCTTTTCACGACATACAAGAATTTGGAGGAACGGCGGCTTGAGATCGTCCGGGGCATATTCGGGCAGGGCAAGCTGACCGAGAGCCTCTACAATGCCGCGATGGGCGCGAAGACGATGACGGAGCTGGAGGACCTCTGGGCTCCCTTCAAGAAGAAGAAGAAGACCCGCGGCATGGTCGCGCAGGAGAAGGGCCTGGAGCCGCTTGCCGACGCGGTCATGGGCACGGATGCGGTTCCCGCCCTTTCCGATGCGGAGCTGGAGGCGAAGGCCGCCGAGTTCGTCAAGGAAGACGCCGACCACCCCGAGCTTTCCGTCGCGAGCGTGGAGGACGCGCTGCAGGGGGCCAGGGACATCATCGCCGAGCGCGTGTCGCAGGACACCAAGAACCGCGAGGCCGTCCAC
>CAMJAJ010000288.1 GCA_946403565.1 uncultured Treponema sp.
CTCGGCGGCATCCTCTAAAAACCGCTGAAAGCGAGTTTTTAGAGGTGCCCATAAACAAGGAGAGTGAATCGCTATGGAGAACACCGTTCATGTCTACCCGGAGGGCTGCTACTTCAAGAGCCTAGAGGACATACAGGACAAGCGCGTGACGGTTATGGGGCTTGGCCTGAACGGGGGCGGCGAGGCGAGCGTCAGGTTTTTCCTGCGGCACGGGGCCTACGTCACCGTGACCGACATGAAGAGCCGGCAGGAGCTGGAGTCCACCATCCTCTCCATAACGAACGACCCCACCCTGGACAGGAGCCGCCTGACCTACGTCCTGGGCGAGCACCGCCTGGAGGACTTTACCCGGGCGGACTGCGTGATAAAGACCCCCGGCGTCCGGTTCGAGGGCAACAAGTACCTGGCGGCCGCGAAGGCCGTGGAGACCGACCTCAGCGTGTTCCTGCGCTTCTGCAAGTCCACCAACCTCATCGCCGTGACCGGCAGCAAGGGCAAGAGCAGCACCGCTTCGGCCATCTACTATGGGCTGCAGAAGTCCGGCTTCACCGCCTTCCTGGGCGGCAACATCACGGTGAGCCCCCTTTCCTTCCTGGATGACGTTGACGGGACCGCGTTCGTCGTGCTGGAGCTGTCCAGCTGGCAGCTGCGTGACCTGCGGGGCAGGAAGCTCCTCAAGCCCAAGATTGCCGTCATAACGAAGATCCTGCCCGACCATCAGAACTGGTACGGCGACATGGACAGCTACGTTGACGACAAGCGGCTCATCTACGCCGACCAGGACAGCGGGGACTTCACGCTCGTGGACGCGGACGAGGACGGCTACCTGAGCGAGTGCGCCTCACCCAAGGCGGGCTGCCGCTGCTGGGGCGACGACTTTGCCTCGGAGTCCGGCGGAAGGGTCCTTCGCTACAGCCAGTCGGTTCTGAAGCGCGACATATGGGGCGCGTTCCTCAAGAAGGAGCGCGACGGCACGATAACCGGATGGACGAACCTGCCGGAGTCGCTGCGCAACAGGCACTCGGTGATGAAGGGCGTGCTGCAGGAGCGAATCCTCAAGGACCTTGCCGTTCCCGGCCCGGTGGGCAGGATAAACGCGCTCAAGGCAGCTCTGGCCCTGCAGCTGATGGGGATAAATCCCGAGCAGATATGCAACGTGCTTGCGAAATGGCCGGGCCTGCCCCACCGTCTGGAAGCCTGCCACAAGTGGAAGAACGAGAAGGACGGCAGGCTCCTGGCCTTCTACAACGACAGCTGCTCCACCGTGCCCGAGTCGACGGCCGTCGCGAGCAAGTCCTTCAAGCAAGACATCGTGCTTATCGCGGGTGGAACGGACAAGAACCTGGACTTCCGTCCCCTGGCCCGCACCTTGAGCGGGGAGGACGGGAGTAAGCGGCAGGTCAAGCAGCTGTACCTGCTGGAAGGAAGCGGCACGGACAAGCTGATTCCCCTGCTGGACCTGGGCCGGGTCAGCTACATGGGGCCGTACGCCTCACTCAAGGAGCTGCTGGTGGACCTGAAGGAGCGGCTTTCCGCCCCGGACGCGAAGACGGCCTTCGGCCCCATAACGCAGCATACTCCCCTGCCCGTCGTGTTCTCCCCCGGCTGCACCTCCTTCGGGATGTTCAACAACGAGTTTGACCGCGGTGAGAAGTTCAAGTCCACCGTCCGGGACGTGTTCATCTAGCCTGGCGGAGGCCGGCCGCTTATCTGCGTATCTTGCTTGTCTATGGAAGAACTGTATGCATCCTGCCGCCAGTGCCCGAGGGCCTGCGGCGCGGACAGGGCGGCGGGGAAGAAGGGCCTGTGCGGGGAAGATGCCCGCCTGAGGGCCGCCTCCGCCTGCCTGCACTTTGGTGAGGAACCGCTTTTGACCGTCTTTGGCGGCAGCGGGACGATTTTCTTTACCGGCTGTACCCTCCGCTGCTCCTTCTGCCAGAACTACCAGATTTCCCAACAGGGCATGGGGCGTGAAATCTCCACCGACGAGTTTGCCTCGATATGCCTCAGGCTTCAGGAGGCGGGGGCGGAGAACATCAACCTGGTCACGGGCAGCCACCACATTCCCGCCATAGCCCGGGGCATACGGGCGGCCAAGGATGCCGGCCTGACCCTGCCGGTCGCCTGGAATTCCAGCGCGTACGAGTCGCCCGAAAGCCTGGACCTGCTGGCCGGGCTGGTGGACATCTGGCTGCCCGACCTGAAGACGCTGAACCCCATGATGAGCGGGAGCCTTTTCGGGGCGGAGGACTATCCGACGGCCGCCAAGCGGGCGATCCGCAAGATGCTGTCGCTCAGCCCCCTGCGGATCGAGGAGGTCGGGAAGGCCCCAAAAGACGGAACGGTAGCAAAAAGCAGCAGTGCAGCAAAAGACGGCAGGGCGACCCCGAAAGGCGGAGCTGCCCCCAAGGGCGGCGAGCTGCGGGAGAAGATCCTTTCCGGCGTCATCGTCCGTCACCTCTTCCTGCCGGGCCGGATGGACGACACGGTGATGGTGCTGGACTACCTGAAGGCGCACGTTGACGGCCGCGCCTGCATCTCGCTCATGTCCCAGTACACGCCCGTTCCCTTCGAGGGGGAGGCCGCCGAGCTGGAGGGGCGCAGGAAGTCGCTCGCCGCCTTCCAGAACCGCCTGGTGGACGCGGACGAGGACCGGCAGCTCCGTAAGCTCATAGATTCCTACTGCTTTGAATACCTCTTCTACCAGGATCTGAGCGACGACACCAGCTGGCTGCCGGATTTCCGCCGGACGCAGCCCTTCAGCAGTGCCCTGGCCAAGCCGGTCTGGCATTGGAACTAGGCCACGTCCTGCAAAAAAATCAAAGTGCTTCGTAAAAAACGCACTGGAATTCTCCTGCAACAGGAGAAGAATATGAAAAAACTTGCAAAAACCCTTGCCCGCATAGACGGCGGCCCGTCCGCCCCCGGCTACTTCACCGCCAAGCCCTGATGGCACGTGGAGCACGCCCCCCGTTCCGAC
>CAMJAJ010000289.1 GCA_946403565.1 uncultured Treponema sp.
GACCCAGGGGCAGGTCATAGGGACCATCGGAAACACGGGCATTACGACCGGTCCCCACCTCCATTATGAGGTCCACATCGGTTCTTCCGTCGTGGATCCCGCGAAGTACATCAACATAAAGTAGCCAATGTCTATTTTCAGCCCAGAAGATGCTTCCATTAACAACCTCCTGAACGCAGGCTCCTCGATACGGGGAAACGTCCACATCAACGGCTTTATGCGGGTGGACGGTGACATAGACGGCAACCTGGAGTGCAGCGGGGCCGTCATCGTCGGCGAGAAGGCTCGGATCCGGGGCAACATCACCGCCCGCTCGGTGACGGTCTCCGGAATCGTCCTGGGCGACATCTGGGCGCCGGAGGGGGTGCACCTGGCCGCCCGCTCGGTGGTGCTCGGTGACGTGCAGACGCACAACTTTAGGACTGACGAGGAGGTGGTGTTCGACGGGCACTGCATCTCCCTTAAGGACGATGCCGCCTATAGCGCGGCATCCGAACGTTGGCAGAACGCAAAGGCGATTAGCGCGAAGGCTTTCCGCGCATAGGGGGCTCCGCTTTTAATGGACATGGACAGCGTAAGCGGCAACGTAGGCAATTCGACGGGGCTGTATTTTGCCGGACTCCACGGCGCGCAGGAACAGCTGCGGGCCAAAAAGAAGGAGGAGGTGAAGAAAAGCTCCCGGAGTTCGTTCGTAAGCGCGTTGCAGCGTTCGCATGAGGAGAAGGAGCTGGAGGAGGCCGGGCTTCCCAAGGAAATCGTCGGGATGGACAGCGCGGACGCGGTGGTCTTCCTGAAGGATGCCGCCGACATAGCCGCGGACCGCCTGAAGAGCCGGCAGACTCCGGAGAACTTCGCCGACTACCGCAAGAAGGTGACGCAGTTCATGCGCTACATCGTGAAGTACAACTTCAAGCGGGTCCAGAAGAAGCACTTCCGCTCCAATCCCAAGCGGCACTTAAAGCTGAACGACTACGTGCAGATACAGGTCGTGAACCAGAAGCTGGACGAGATGGCCCGCTGGCTCATCTCCTCCCATCGCGACACCCTCGTGATGCTCGCGCGGATAGAAGAGATTTCGGGGCTCCTCGTGGACCTGATGGCGACATGAGCCGCCGGGAACGCGATGGTGTGCTGAGAAAGCTTAATTTTTGAGGAACGGTGTATGTCTGATATATTTGAAACTGAGACTGACGAGGACGAGGCCGAGCTCCGGCAGCTGGAGGACTCGGATGCGGAGGGCTACGAGGAGGACTCCGGCGGCAACTATGTGTTCCCCCATCCCCTCTACCGGCTCAAGCTGGACTATTCCAGCGAGGCCGTCTACGCGACCGCTCCCAAGAAGCTCGTCCTGAAGCCCGGGGACCGCGTCCTGCTCCCCACCCGTTACGGGAGCGACCTTGCCCGCAACCTTGGGGTGAGCGAGCATCCCGTCGGCATCCGGCCCGCCGACCTGGTGGAGGTCATACGCATCGCCACCCCCAAGGACCTGGAGCACGAGCAGGAGCTTGAAGCCCAGGTGCCTGAGGCCGGGGACGTGTTCCGCGAGAAGGTGCGGCGGCATGGCCTTGCCATGAAGCTCATCGCCGTCCACTTCCTGGTCGGCGAGCCCAAGGTGCTCTTCTTCTTTTCCAGCGACAACCGCGTGGACTTCCGCGAACTGGTCAAGGACCTGGTCGGCGTGTTCAAGATGCGCATAGAGCTCCGGCAGATAGGAGTCCGGGACGAGAGCCGAATCACCGGGGGGCTGGGCATCTGCGGCCGGCCCTTCTGCTGCCACTGCATCAGCGAGAAGCTCCCCTCGGTCAGCATCCGGATGGCGAAGGAGCAGAACCTGAGCCTGAATTCCTCGAAGATTTCCGGGCAGTGCGGCCGCCTGCTTTGCTGCCTGAGCTACGAGAGTAAGGCCTATGAGGACGCGAAGCGCGGAATGCCGCCCGAAGGGGCACGGTTCGTCTATGACGACACCCCCTTCCGGGTCAGTTCGGTCAACGTGATTACGGGAACCGTGCAGATCACGGGCCAGGACGGCCGGGTGCTGGAGGTCAACGCCAGCCGCTTCTCCCGTTCGGGGGGCAAGTGGAAGATCGACAAGCAGCTTGACCAGCAGGACGAATAAACCTGTCCGGAAACTGGCTTCGCTGCCAGTGCAGCCAGTTGCAAAAGTAACCGACTTTTGCAACTGGTACAGGTTGCTTTGAAATGCCAGTGAGCCGGTTCTGGCTGTCTGCCCATGCTGTTTGAAACTGGCGCGATTTTTCGAGCGTCCCAATTGCAAAATTTTCGTTTACTGGTATAATGGAGGTATTATGGAAAGGAAACTGTTTTCTATCAGGTCTTTTGTGGCGGCAGGACTGGCTCTGACTCTGGGCCTTTCGATGGCCTTTGCGTATGATTTTTCGGACGACGATTCTGATTACGATTACGATGATGAGCCGGTGGTGTCCGGCGGCTCTGTAGAGGCCGAGAACCTGGAGACCCTTGGTGCCCTCAGGGAGGTTTCCTCTGGGGAGTATTCCTTCGGCACCTATCCCCAGTCGCTCAAGGAAGAGGGCGTTAAGATCGACGAGGACGAGACCCTGGCTGCCGGGGACGAGACATACTACCTGGGAGACGACGGCTGCTGGTACCAGAAGGTCACGGCGGCTCCCCGCGGACGCTACAGCTTCAGCGACGGAACCCCCATCGTGAAGGGCCGGACCTACTACTTCAAGGTGGAACCGGTCAAGTGGACCCGCATGGTGGACAGCTCCATCATCGTTTCAAACGACATCCTGACGGCCCACCGCTATGCCGAGGAGACCAACAGCTACGTCGACTCCGAGATCCGCAGTTTCCTGAACGGCGACTTCATGCGGCAGATCTTCACCAGCAAGCAGCGGGGCAAAATCTCCATCACGGAGGTGGACAACAGCGCGGAAAGCACGTCCGATGCCCGCAGGAGCTGGAACGGAAC
>CAMJAJ010000290.1 GCA_946403565.1 uncultured Treponema sp.
ACAATGCCAGAGTCCGCTACAAGATCAAGGCGGGCGGCATCACGAGCGGGGAGTTGTACTCACGAGCAGCAGCTCCTCGGCATTCCTCGCGGAGTTGAAGGACTCGACGGCATCGGGATTCTCGATGAAGTTGATCTCCACGAAATGCTTGAAACGGCTCCTGCCGAACTCACGGATGGCGAAGGTCTTGCCTGTCTGCCTCGCTCCGGTCACGAGCAGGGCCGAGGACATTTGTTTGGAGTAAAATTCCGCTAGATATGAAGATAGCTTCCTCTTTAGCATAGTTTTGTCCGTTTTTCCAAGGTCATTTTACCCCTTTTTGTCCGTTTTTCCAAGGTAAATTCGCACTGTTTTGTCCGTTTTTCCAAGTTTTCGCCACCATTTAGATTTTTTTCTAAATAGTTCTTGACAAATGTCCGTTCTGCCTGTATAAAGTATTTAGAAATATTTCTAAATGGCTCCAGGAACGGCGTTGCCGCTCCTGGGGGCCGTAAAACCAAACACCAACAGGAGGACGGTATGGCTTTTGCGGATACGTTCAAGGCTCTCTCGGACCCAATCCGCAGGGAGATACTGGAGATGCTGAAAACCGGCCGGCTTTCGGCCGGGGACATAAGCTCCCGGTTCGACATGACGGGGGCGACGATATCCTACCACCTGTCGATCCTGAAGAAGGCGGACCTGGTCCGCGAGTCTCGGGAGAAGAATTTCATCTATTATGAGCTGAACGCGAGCGTCTTTGAGGAGCTGATGATGTGGTTCAGCCAGTTCCAGCACAAGGGCGGAGATG
This sequence comes from uncultured Treponema sp., assembly GCA_946403565.1. The sequence continues at coordinate 791 of CAMJAJ010000290.1, forward strand.
CGGACGATACGAACGGAGGTAAAACGAATGAGCGGACAGAATGAGTTGAATGAGTTGAACGAATTGAACGAGAAGAACGGACTGGGCGGGGACAGCCGGGTTTCCGTGCTGACGATGGTGATCACCAGCTGCATGTGCCTATTACCAATAGGTTTGGGATTCGTCCTCTGGGACAAACTGCCGCAGATGATTCCCCAGCAGTACGGCTGGGACGACCAGGTCAACTGGTCCCTTCCCAAGCCGTGGGGCTTCATCCTCTGCCCCGCCCTGATGGCGCTGACCAACCTCGCGCTGCAGATCGTGATGAGGCTTTCCAAGAAGCGGCTCAACGCCAAGCTGCAGGCCGTCGTCTGCTGGCTCCTCCCGATAATCGCCCTGATCGTGGGCAGCCTGATGGTCCTGAAACCTGCGGGCCTGAACATAAGCGCGTTCACGGTGGTGGTTCCCGTGCTCTCCGTCATGTTCATAATGCTGGGCAACTACATGCCCAAGGCGGAGCCCAACATGCTTGTCGGGATTCGCGCCCCCTGGATCAACAAAAACCCCGAGGTCTGGACAAAGACCAACCGGCTGGGCGGCTTCCTGTTCGTCGCGGTAGGATTCCTGAACCTGGCGACCTGCTTCAGCTCGTCCGGCAGGCAGGTGTTCGTCATCAGCGTAATCGTCGTGATGCTGGTCACGCTCGTCTACTCCCTTGTCCTTGCCGCCGGCGCGAAAAGGCAGGGTGGGCACGGGGCAAAGACTGAAGGGCCTGTGTGAGCGCACGCCCCGGTCCGAGCCTTGCACAGGCCCGCCAATCCCCGGTATACTGAGCTCATGTACACGGCTTCTGAAAAACGCTATTCATCCATGCCCTACCGGCGCTGCGGGAGGAGCGGGCTCAAGCTGCCCGCCGTCTCGCTCGGCCTCTGGCACAACTTCGGCGACACGGGCGTCTACTCCACGATGAAGGAGATAGTCCTGACCGCGTTCGACAACGGGGTGACGCACTTCGACCTCGCAAACAACTACGGCCCGCCCCCCGGCGGCGCGGAGCGGAACTTCGGCCGCCTCCTGCGCGAGGAGCTGGGGTGCTACCGGGACGAGATCATCGTCAGTACTAAGGCGGGATACGACATGTGGGACGGCCCCTATGGCGACTGGGGCAGCAGGAAGTACCTGCTTTCGAGCCTGGACCAGAGCCTCTCCCGGCTGGGGCTGGACTACGTGGACATCTTCTACCACCACCGGATGGACCCGGACACCCCCCTTGAGGAGACGATGGGCGCGCTGGACCAGGCGGTCAAATCCGGCAAGGCCCTGTACGCGGGAATCTCCAACTACGACGGGCCGACGATGCAGAAGGCCGCCGCGATACTGGAGCGGCTGAACTGCCCCTTCGTGATAAACCAGAACTGCTATTCGATCTTTGACCGCACGATAGAGCGGAACGGGCTCAAGGCCGCCGCCGCGGAGGCAGGCAAGGGCCTCATCATATTCAGCCCGCTCGCGCAGGGGCTCCTGACCGACCGCTACCTGAACGGGATTCCGGCGGACAGCAGGATGCGGACGGACGGACGATTCCTGAAGGATTCCGCGCTGACGGAGAAGCGGCTGTCACAGATACGGGATTTGAACGAAATCGCGAAGAAGAGGGGGCAGACGCTCGCCGGGATGGCCCTCGCGTGGATACTGCGGAGCGATGCCGTGACGAGCGTCCTGGTCGGTGCGTCCAAGGCCAGCCAGCTTCTGGACAACATCCGCTGCACGGCGAACTTGGACTTCAGTCCTGACGAGCTTGCCGCAATAGACCGCGCGAGCCTGTAAGCGGGGCAGCAGCAGCTTCGGCCAGCCCACAGGCTGGCCGAAGGTTCAAATCAGGCCGCCTGCTGGCCGCAGGTTCAGTAGTCGCCCAGGTCAAACGCAATCATCTGTTCGGGAAGGTAGTACTTGGGGCCGCCCCGCTCCGCCGACGCATAGCCGCCGAAGATCCAGCCCTCGTAGCCCCCGTAGCGAATCTTGATCCAGCGGTCGGTCATTCCGTCAAGGCAGTCCTCCTCCTCCGTTATGGCCGTCAGCGTGACATTCGCCTGCACCGGGTCCGTGTCACCGGGCCGGATGGTGTACAGGACGGAACTGCCGCCGGTACCGGGCCGGCTCCGTATGTTCAGCC
>CAMJAJ010000291.1 GCA_946403565.1 uncultured Treponema sp.
AGGCGGAGCACGCCGCGCGCACCTTGTCAAATCCTGCCGCGCTCCCCGTATCCACAAGGATGGCGTCCTGCCCTTCCGAGACAAGGTAGCAGTTGTCCGTTCCGCATTGTATCCGCTCTATCTGTGCCATAGCAATCGCCCCGCTGGTATTGTTCCGTCAATATATGGCACCACTATAGCACAAACGGCGCCCCGTGTCATCTCCGGCCGCCTAGCCCGTGACCTTGCCCGGTCGCCTCGCCCGTGTCATCTCTGGCCGCCTAGTCCGTGACCTTGCCCAGCCACTTGCCGGACAGGTAGTAGATCCAGAACAGCAGTGACGTGATGATCCAGGTGATGGGATAGCTCGCCATGACCATGTTCAGCGTCGTGTTGCGGGGGACGGCGACAAAGAGCCAGACGAGCCTGAGCATGCACACGCCGAACACCGTGATCAGCATGGGAATCAGGCTCCTGCCCGCCCCCCGTATCGTACCGCTGAGGATCTCGATCGAGATATAGGTGACCCAGAAGGGGGTCATGAAGCGCAGCATCTGGCTGCCCAGGCGGATGACCTCGTCGTCCGACGTGAACATGCGGAAGAGCCAGAAGCAGCCGAAGTAGAAGCTCAGGGTCAGGAGCACCGTGAAGGCCAGGGCCATGGCAAGGCTCTGCCACATGCCCTGCCGTATCCTGCCGTACTTGCCCGCCCCGTAGTTCTGCCCGGAGAAGGTCGTTATCGCGATGCCCATCGCGTTCACGATCATCCAGAAGATGGAGTCCAGCTTGCCGTAGGCCGCCCACGCCGCGGCGCAGTCCGTGCCGAAGGAGTTGATGAAGCTCTGGATTATCAGGTTGCTCACCGTATACAGGCTGGACTGCACGCCGGCAGGCAGGCCGAACCTGAGGATCCGGGCCAAGATGTGGGGGGTGAAGGCGATCCTACCGGGATGCAGGCGGTAGGAGTCCCGGGAGCGGACCAGCACGGCAAGGGTTATGCCCGCCGTGATCAGCTGGCAGGCGACGGTCGCCACGGCCACCCCCGCGATGCCCCAGCGGAAGAGGATGACGAACAGGAGGTCAAGCACGATGTTGACCCCGCAGCCGATTATCAGGATGACGAGGGGGGTACGCGAGTCCCCGACGGCCCGCAGGATGCCCGACCCCATGTTGTACACGGACATGGGGACCATGCCCAGGAAGAAGATGCGCAGGTAGAGGACCGACAGGTCGTAGGTCTCCGGCGGGGTCTTGATCAGCGTCAGCATGGAGGGGGCCAGGGAGATTCCCAGGCAGGACATGAGCAGGCCGCAGAGCAGGCTCAGGGCAAAGGCCGTATGCACGGAGCGGGAAATCTCCGTCCCGTTCCTGGCCCCGTAGAACTGCGAGATGAGCACCCCTCCCCCGCTCGTGAGCCCCACAAAGAAGCCGACGATGAGGTTCACGAATGTGGCCGAGCCGCCTCCCACGGCGGCCAGGGCCTCCTTGCCCACGAAGTGGCCGACGATCACCGCGTCAATCGTGTTGTAGAGCTGCTGGAAGAAGGTTCCGAACAGGATGGGAAAGAAAAACGCAAGCAGGGCCTTCCAGATGGTCCCCTCCACGATGGAGGCGGAGCTGGAGGACGGGCTGACGGGCCGGGACCCCTTCACGACAATGGACTTCATTGCCGTGAATTATAATGATTGGGGGTAAGATTTCAAGTGGGGTGTCGAAGTCGGGGGAGGTTGACGGCTACAACCCCGCGATGGGCGGACCTACGGCAGGCCGACGTGGCACCTGCTGTCACCGAGGCCGGTTTGCAGCCTCTCTTTCTCCTACTGGAGCTTGCTTTCTCCTATTTTGCATGGTAAAATAGGAGAAAGAAGGGACGAATAGGGGAAAGTTCAAGAACGTGCAGAACTACATCGTGGCGAACTTCCCGGACGGCAGTTCCCGCACGCTCTTTACGCCGCCCTCTCCGATTGAGACCCCGGATGCCGTCCAGAGCCTCTGCGGGACATTCAACAAGGCGATGGATGTGGCTGAGATAGATTCTCTCCTGCTCATTCCGACATTCATCAAGGACTTCCTCTGCATCCACCCCTTCAATGACGGGAACGGCAGGATGTCAAGGCTCCTGACGACATTGCTGCTCTACCGCTCGGGCTTCGTTGTCTGCAAGTACATAAGCCTTGAGAAGAAAATCGAAAGGACAAAGGACGCGTACTACGATGTCCTTGAGTCGTCATCAGAGAACTGGAATGAAGGAGCGAACGACAACACCCCGTTCATAAAATACCTTCTGGGAATCATCCTCTCCGCATACCGGGATTTCGAGGAACGGCTCAGCTTGATTGACGACAAGCCGTCAGCAGCCGAGGCTGTCGAGCAGGTTATACGGAAGCGGATAGGGAAATTCACAAAGAGCGACATACAGGAGGAGTGTCCTGCCCTTGCCCGGCAGACTATCGAGAAAGCCCTCAAGGAACTCTGCGATGCCGGGAAGATTGAGAAGCAGGGCGGGGGCAGGGCGACGTTCTACGTGCGCCGGGGAATATAGCGGGCGGACTTACGGCAGGCCGACGATAATATTGCCGGCACTGAGGCCGGTAGAAGGAGCATCGCGAATGGCATTCTTTACGTCATCGCTGATGACGTACACACCACTTGTGTATGAGCCCTCCAATATACTCTCAAATTGAGCGGATTCCCTGATGTCCGCCTTGATGATGATGGCGGGATTAGTCGATGAAAAGCCCGAACAATATCTGAAGCAAAAGCGCAGGTCGGTCACGGTCGAGGGGATGACCGGGGCAGATGTCAGTTGGTAGCAGCTTGTGAAGCACGACTGCATGTTAGTCACACCGGATGGTATGACCGGGGCGGTGGTCAGGGCGTCACAGCCAAAGAAACAGGACTCCATGTTCTGTACGCCTTCGGGAATAGTAGGGGCAATGGCCAGGCTACGGCAACGTGCGA
>CAMJAJ010000292.1 GCA_946403565.1 uncultured Treponema sp.
TATTATGGAACGACCGAAGATCTGCATGACGCTGACGGGCAGCACCTTGAGCGAGGACCTTGCCCTGCTGGAGCGCTACCGGCCCTTCATCGACATGGTGGAACTGCGGGCGGACTTTCTGAACGACGACGAGCGCCTGATTACCCGGCGTTTCCCCGCCCTCGCGGGCATTCCCTGCCTGCTGACGATCCGGCGGGCCGTTGACGGCGGCCAGTTCGTGGAGGGGGAGGGGGCCAGGACCGTCATGTTCGCACGGGCGCTTTCCTTCGCCAATTCCGACGTGTCCAAGAACTTTGCCTACGTGGACTTTGAGGAGGACTTCCACGTCCCCAGCCTGCAGGATGCCGCACTTGCCTTCGGCACCAGGATAGTGCGCAGCGTCCACGACATGAACAACCCCATCAAGAACGTCGCCAGCCGGCTGGACAGCCTGCGGACCTCCGGGTTTGAGATTCCCAAGATAGCCTTCATGCCTCATTCGCTTGCCGACGTGACGGAGCTGTTCAACGAGGCTGCCAAGCTCAAGGACTACCAGCACATCTTGATTGCGATGGGGCCGCTCGGCCTGCCGTCCCGCCTGCTGGCCGCCAAGCTCAAGAACTACCTGACCTTCTGCTCGCCCTCGGACCGGGACCGGGGCATATCCAACCTGGGGCACCTGGACCCCAAGGTCCTGAACGAGGTCTACAACTTCAAGACCGTGAACGAGAATACCAAGGTCTTCGGCATAACCGGCTGGCCGCTCGATGCCACCTCCAGCCCCGAGCTGCACAACTCCGGCTACCGGGGCCACAAGATCAACGCCGTGTACATTCCCATAAAGTCTCCCGATGTGCGGGAGGCCGTGGACTTTGCGGACGCGGTGGGCATAAAGGGGCTTTCGGTCACGGTGTGCCACAAGGAGAAGGTGCTGGAGTGCGTGGGGGAGATGGACGACAAGGTGCGGGCCATCGGGTCCAGCAACACGCTCGTCAAGAAGGACGGCGTGTGGCGGGCCTACAACACGGACGGCACGGGCTTTACCGAGGCCCTGCTCAAGTTCACCGGCACCAAGGACCTGCGCGGCTGGAAGGTCGCGATCATCGGTGCGGGCGGGGCTGCGAAGGCCGTCGCCTGGGCCATCAAGTCGCTCAAGGCCAAGGCCTGCGTGTTCAACCGGACCTTCTCCAAGGCGGTCGCCCTCGCCGAGCGCTACGGCTTTGAGTGCGACATCCTGCCCAGCGAGCCGTCGGACTCCATGTCGTCCACGGTGAAGATGCTGCGCAAGTACAGCGACCTGATAATCCAGACGACCTCGGTCGGGATGGAGTCCATTCCGCCGTCCACGGCCGAAAACGACCCCCTCTACTTCTATGATTTCACCGGGCGGGAGATGCTCTTTGACATCGTGTACGTGCCGTCGGTGACCCCCGTCATGCAGCGGGCCTCCGAGGTGGGCTGCAAGGTGTGCAACGGCTACGACATGCTCCGCTTCCAGGGCTACGAGCAGTTCGAGCTGTTCACCGGGGAGAAGTTCTAGGCCCGCCGGTTGATGCTGTCCGCTTGCTCTGGCTCGATGGCTGGCGCTGACGGCCACCCACCGCGGGCGGCTGGCGGGTGCTGGCGAGGGCGGTCTGCCCCTGTTCGCTTGCTGTATCCTGCTGCCCCTGTCCGCTTGCTGTAACCCGCCGGACGCGGCCTAGAGGATCTTCACCTGGGGGCCGTCCTGCCCCTCGAACACCCTGACGGCGCACGGCTCCTCCGTCACGCTGTCGCAGAACTTGGCGAGGTTTGCGGCAGTGGGGGAAAGCAGGTCGTCCGGATTGTAGGACAGCTCCAGCTGGCAGTCCTCTCCTTCCTCCACGACCCGGGACATGGCCCCGTTCAGCCGGATCAGGTCTTCCGCGGCCGTCCAGAGCTGGCCCTTGTGCTTCTCCTCGAATTTTTCCCTGAGGAAGGCCAGCTGCATCCGCTCCAGCTCCTTGTGCTCCGCCTCCTCCGGCACGAACTCCGTATAATAGGAGCAGTTGTTGCACTGCTGCCACTCGTCGGCGTCGGCGAAGAGGCTGGACGGGGTAATCTTGAGCGCGGAGACGACCTGGTTGAACCAGGGGACGGCCCTGCCCGCCGTGTAGAAGGTCCTGCAGGCGAAGGCCATGGACCGGGAGAAGTCCAGGTCCTTGGACGAGTAGGTTCCGGTGGGTTTCGCATCCGCCCCGCGGGGGCCGCCCTGCTCGAACTGGGGGAAGTCGATGTGGTTGGGGTAGAGGCTGGTCGCGAAATCCAGCCGCTCGCGGAAGGCCCGGAAGCTGTCGCCCTCCTGCACGCCCCAGCCCATGGAGAATCCGAATACCAGGCCCGCCTGGTTCAGCAGCGCGGCCCGGCCCTTGTAGAGCTTCCTGTCCAGCGCGAGGGTGCCGTTCCTCGGCTCCCCTTCGAGCGGTATCTCGATGGAGACGTACAGCTCGGACAGCCTTTCCAGCAGGGCGGGGTCTATGAGGCGGATTTCGACGGGCAGGGACAGGAAGAGGTCCGGGCACTTGTCCGCCACGAGGTCTGCCAGGGCGAGCAGGGCCGTGCGGTCGGAGGCCAGCCTGCGGTCGTGGACGAAGAATTCCGTGACCCCGGATTCGTAGAGCCGGGGCAGCCGCTCCAGCAGCTCCCCGCTGTCAACTTCTATGAGGGCCTGGCCGCCTTTGGCCTGGACGCCGTCCGTGCTGTTCTTGCTGTTCATAGGGGAGGATTATAGGGCATCTGTGAAAACTGGGCAAGCCGCGCAGAAAAAATTTGCTTTTTTTGTTTTTTTGTGCTAAAGTTTCTGTACGTTACATACGATGATATATATGAATCTTTATGGTTGCTCAACTTCCTAGAAGACAACAATCAGAAGTATTCATTGTAAAGGATTGCAGATGTAGCCTTGTAATGCAGATGCAATCTTTTACAA
>CAMJAJ010000293.1 GCA_946403565.1 uncultured Treponema sp.
CAAAGCTGCCCCGCTCCCGCTGCTGCGGCAAAGGCGGAACTTCCATGCTCTCGTAGGCGTGGCAGACCCGGGTCGTCGGACGGATGATGACCGGGGTATTATACTTCTCCGACAGGTCGAAGGCCTCCTGCACCATGCGGAAAGCCTCGGCAGGGCTGGACGGATCGAGCACCGGCATCTTGGAGAATCGGGCGAAAACCCGCGTATCCTGCTCGGTCTGGCTGGAGATGGGGCCGGGGTCGTCCGCGCTGACGATGACCATGCCGCCTTTGACCCCGACGTATGCAAGGCACATCAGGGGGTCGGAGGCGACATTGAGCCCCACCTGCTTCATCGTAATCAGGCTGCGCGAGCCCGCAATGGAAGCCCCCGCCGCGACCTCCGCCGCCGCCTTCTCATTGACCGACCACTCGACGTAGGCCCCGGTCTCCTTGTTGTACTTGGAGATACATTCGATTATCTCGGAGGACGGCGTTCCGGGATAGCCCGCGACCAGGTTCACACCCGCCGCCAGGGCACCGAGGGCGATTGCCTCGTTCCCCATCACCTGCCGCATCTCAGCTTTCTGCCCAGCCACATCAGACATATTGCACGACCCTTTGAATCAAGTTACTTCAAACAGTATACAGACCGGGGCCGTCCGTGGCAAGACGCGGGTGTGCGAGCCCGTTACCCCCCTTGCACCTACCTCCGCCCGAAGGACTCCAGATTGGCAAGGCCGCGCTTGAACTGGGGGACGCGGGCCTGGGCGGTCGTGTTCCAGGGGGAAGTCTGCCCGTCTTTCAGGAAGTGGTAGGCGACCCCCGCAATCATCGCCCCGTTGTCCCCGCAGAGCTTGAGCGAGGGGAAGATGCAGCGCAAGTCCGTGCGCTCGGCGAGCATCGCCCTGAGCCGGGAGTTGGCGGCGACACCGCCCCCCGCGACGACGGTGGTCAGCCCCGTGTCCTCCACCGCACGGAAGAGGCGGGAGAGCAGGGTACGGCATGCCGCGTCCTGGAAGGAGGCCGCGATGTTCGGGATGGTCTTCTCGTAGCCGGGGTTCAGGAACATGTCCGCCTGATGGATGACGGCGGTCTTGAGCCCGGAGAAGGAAACGTCGTAGCGGTGGGGGGAGGCCCTGCCCTCGTCCGCCTCGCCGCCGGACTGGGCCCGCATTCCCTTCTTGTCGATTTTGGGCAGGGGGAAGGAGAATGCCGCAGGGTCGCCGTCCTTGGACAGCTTGTCGATTATCACGCCGCCCGGGTAGCCCAGGTCGTAGAACTTTGCAACCTTGTCGAACGCCTCTCCCACGCTGTCGTCAATCGTCGTGCCGAGAATCTCAAGCTCGCCCACACCCCTGACGACCGCGATGATGCTGTGGCCGCCGCTGACCAAGAGGCCCAGGTAGGGATAGGCGATGTCGTTCTCCAGGTGGGCGGCGTACATGTGACCGAGCATGTGGTTGACGGCGAAGAAAGGCTTGCCGGTCGCCCAGGCGAGGGTCTTGCCGAATGACAGGCCGACGAGCAGTGCGCCCATCAAGCCGGGCCGGTTGGTCGCGGCAACAGCGTCCACGCCGTCCATCGTGAGCCCCGCCTCGGAGAGGGCCTGCCGGACGACGGGCAGAATCCACTCGGCGTGTTTCCGGCTCGCTATCTCGGGGACGACTCCCTTGTATATCTGGTGGAAGGGAATCTGGGTCGCCACCACGTTGCTCAGGATTCTCTTGCCGTCCTCGACGACGGCGCACGCGGTCTCGTCGCAGGAACTCTCTATGCCCAACACCTTCATCGCTTTTCCTTCCTTTCTTTGCCCGGTCTTCCGTCAGTCCTTCATCAGCTGCGAGGGGCAGACGACCTCATAGCCCGCCGCCTCCAGCGCGGGGTACAGGTCTGCCAGAAGCTCAGGGAGGATTCCGGCGGACTTGTCCACGTGGCCTATCATTATAGCCTTTCCATTTTTATTTGCAAGCTCCAGCCCCTCGTAGACCTGGGCGAACATCGCGTCCCGGTCCAGCACGTTGTCCACAAAGATGTCGCGCTCAAGGATTCGCATGCCCCGCTCGCGGGCAGCCTCGGGGGCCTTCGTCCCGGACGTGGTGCGGGAGTCCATGAAAAAGACCCCGTAGTCCAGCGCGGCATCCAGCACCGCCCCTATCCGCTCCTTGTCCGCCGTTATCAGCGAGCCCTCGTGGTTATTCATCCCGCGCACGCCGATTCCGAGTTCCTCCAGGTTCGCCGTGACGAGAGCCTTTATCTCCTCAAGCCCCATGTCCGGCCCGATAAAACCCGGTCCTGGCCACAAATCCAGCTTGACGGACTGCATGGGCTGGTGCAGCATCAGCTCCTTGCCCGCCGCGACGACCAACGCCGCCGACTCTTTGGTCAGGGGCAGGCCCGGCATGACGGCGACGGCAAGCGGCATGGGGATATCCAGGTAGGCCCGGAGCGTGTCCAGCTGCTGCCCCCCGTCGTCAATGACGAATGCGAGCCTCGCCCTCCCCTTCGCCTGCGGGATGACGAATTCCACGGGCCGCTCAACGGGATGTATCTGAATCGGGGGCTCGCCGCCGGAAACGGGCTGGCTGGCAGGAACGGGCTGGGCGGCCGGAGCCGTGAGGTCCGATGGGGAGGACGGCAGGGTTTGTCCTGCAGCATGTTGGGTCTGTTCGGCTTGTTCTATAGAAGAAATCGCGCGGGAAGAGCCCGGCTCATCCCGGTACAGGGCGTTCGCGAAAAGCAGGACGACGCAGGCAATGGCGACCGTCCCTGCGAAGAGGAACAGTTTTCCCCCGCCCTGCCTCGTCCGCCTCTTTCCCCGCCGTTGTTTCGTAGCCATAGAATGAAGTCTAGCATAAAAGAGGAGTTTTGTGGAATGCCTCCAAGGAGACGGGAACGTATTCCCGCAGAGTGTCCCCATTCGCGGGCTAGTGCTTGCATCG
>CAMJAJ010000294.1 GCA_946403565.1 uncultured Treponema sp.
AGCGCACAACCTCTCTTATACTTCCCTTAAACAGAGTCACGGCAGGATGGTTACATATCGCAAGCTTCAGACATCCAGCTCGAGGACAATCGGGGCGTGGTCGCGCCGCTCGCCCGAGTCCAGCATGGCGGACCGCTTCACCGCCGGGGCCAGCCGCTGGGAGACAAGGAAGTAGTCGATCCGCCAGCCCGCATTGTTGGCCTTGCTGCTTTTGACCCGTTGCGACCACCAGGAGTAGGCGCCTGCCTGCTGCCCGTGGAGCAGGCGGAAGCTGTCCACAAATCCCGCCTCAAGCAGGGCGGAAAAGTCCCGCCGCTCCTCGTCGGTGAATCCCGCCGAGAAGTGGTTGGAATCCGGGTTCGCCAGGTCTATCTCTTCGTGGGCCACGTTCAGGTCGCCGCAGGCCACCACGGGCTTCTTCCCGTCCAGACTCCGCATGTAGGAGGTGAAGCAGGAGTCCCACATCTGCCGGTCGGAGAGGCGGACAAGGCCGTCACCGGAGTTCGGCGTGTAGACGTTCACCAGGTAGAAGGCGGGGGTATCCAGCGTCACTATCCGCCCCTCGCTGTCCATCGTGTCGGGCGCACCGATTCGGGGAACGTCCGCCTGCACCTCCAGCCCCTTGCGGTACAGGCTCATCGTCCCCGCGTAGCCCTTTTTGGCCGGGGGGCAGGAGCTGGCCCAGACGCTCCCGTAATCGGGGAAGTAGGCCGCAAGCGCCTCCGTGTGGGCGGCAGAAGGCCCGTCCGGGGGCAGCTTGGTCTCCTGTATCGCAATGAAGTCCGGCCGCTCGGCCGCAATGCCCTGCAGGACGGCACGGGACTGGGCGGAGCGTTCTGAGTCTCCGGTCAGGGCCGCGTTCAGTGAGTCAATGTTCCAAGAGATGTATTTCATCGTTCAAACCCTTCTTCCGTGTGACAGGGGCAGTTTCAAAACAAACAAATTTGAAAACACCCCTAGCGTTTTTAGAGATGCGAGCCTGGTTCAAAAGTCGGTCACTTTTGAAACTGCCTCATACCGTCAGTCGCGGATTGCGTCGATGTTCGCCCGGCCGGCGGAGACAAAGGGAAGCACGTTCTCCTCCATGTCTATGGCCACCTGGACCAGGTGGGGGCCTTTGGCAAATGCCTTGGCGGCCCAGTCCGCATCCACCGTCGCGTCCACCGCGTCTATTCCAAAGCCCCGCGCGACCGCGAGGAAGTCGGGCACCTTCTCGAATATGCTCGCGCTGTAGTTCTTCGCAAAGAGGTACTCCTGCTGCTGACGCACCATGCCGAGCGAGCCGTTCTTAAAGACGATGACCGTCACGTCCAGATCAAGCTCGGCGAGCGTCGCAAGCTCCTGTATGTTCATCAGGATGCTGCCGTCGCCCGAGAAGCAGACGACCCGCCTGCCCGGGTTCGCGAGCGCCGCGCCCAGGGCCGTGGGCAGGCCGAACCCCATCGTTCCCAGCGAGCCGGACGTAAGGAACTGCCTGGCCCGCTCGACGGGGTAGTACTGCGCCGACCACATCTGGTGCTGGCCCACGTCCGTCGTCACGATGATGTCCTCGGGCCGCACGCCCTGCTTCGCCGCCTGCTCCGGAAGCTCGCGGATGAAGGCGCGGGGGTTTATGGAGCTTTCCGCTATGCCCGCCTTGCGCCCCAGCACGAGGCTTTCGGTCTCGGCATAGGTCTTCTTCAGCGATGCAAGGAAGGCCGCCCTTGCCTGCGAGCTGCCCTGCGCACTGCCGGGGGCAGCCTTCTTGACCGCCTTGGTCAGGAGGGGGAAGGCCTCCTCCAGGTCCATCACGAGCGAGATGCTCGCGGGCAGAATCTTGTTGATCTCGGCCGCATCTATGTCTATGTGGAGTATCTGTGCGTTCGGACAGAACTTGGCCACCGCCCCGGTCGCCCGGTCGTCAAAGCGGACTCCGGCGGCAAGCACCAAGTCCGCGTCGTGCATGGCGCGGTTGGCCGCGTAGGAGCCGTGCATGCCCACCATGCCAAAGTTGCCCGCATAGCTGCGGGGAACCGCCCCGATTCCCATGAGGCTCGTGACGACCGCCGCCTCGTAGCCCTTCAGGAAGTCGGCGATGCCTTCCGCCGCCTTCTGGGTGTTGCAGCCGCCGCCCAGGTACAGGACGGGACGCTCGGCCTGGACCAGGGCCCCGGCCATCTGCTGTATAATGGAAGGAACCTCCTCCTTCGGCGTGGCGTAGCGGACGAGCGGGCCGGAAGCCCCCCTGCCGCCGAAGCTCTTTGCCTGGGGCCAGGCGTCAAAGGTCACGGTCTGGAGCTGCACGTCGCGCGGCACGTCGATGAGGACGGGGCCGGGCCGGCCTCCGGTCGCGATGGAGAAGGCAAGCGGAATTGCCGTCAGCAGGTCCTTCGCGTCCTTGACCATCATGGAGTGCTTGGTTATGGGGAAGGAAAGTCCGAAGGTGTCCGCCTCCTGAAAGGCGTCGGTCCCGATCATGGCCGTGTTCACCTGGCCCGTAATCGCTATGATGGGGACGGAATCGCACCGTGCGTCTGCTATGGCGGTCAGCAGGTTCATCGCCCCGGGGCCGCTCGTCGCCATGCAGACGGCGGGAATGCCGGTGGAGCGGGCCATGCCCTGCGCGATGAAGCCGGCGGCCTGCTCCTGCCGCACGAGGATGTGGCGGATGGAGGAGCGGGCCAGCTCGTCGTAGAGCGGGAGTATGGAGCCGCCGGGGATGCCGGCCACGGTCTGTATCCCTGCGGTCTCCAGCAGCTTGATGATTATCTGTGATCCTGTTGCCTGTATCATAAGAAGCAATTTTCCCTTTTACTGGGCCCTTTGTCAAGGGCAGGGCTTCTCTTTTGGAGTCTCCGGGGATTCCCCGGCCCCCATAGGCCGTTGTTCCCTTGGAACAATTGTGGTATATTGTTCGCTCAGAGG
>CAMJAJ010000295.1 GCA_946403565.1 uncultured Treponema sp.
TGGCCCCGGCTTTTCACTCCGTCGTCAATTAAAAGCGTAACCACGATTTCCCTCGCGGTTTTTGAACCGTAGGAAACGTTCTCGCCCGATGTTCCTGCATATGAGCCATAACGCTTCATTCTCTCAAACGGATCGCTTCCATCCGGAGCTGTGTGTCCAGTCTGATTTGTCAAACTCTGCGTGTCCGAAAGATCTTTGGCTGCTCGGGTTAAACCTCTCGACGGCATCAGGGCTGGAAGAGATTTATGACTTTTCATGAACTTTATACATTCGTTTACGACATCAGCACCTTCATTTGTCTGATAATAGCCATCGTACACCTTTCCCTTAAACTTCTTTACCCTCGGTTCAATGTACAGTTCTGCATATTTCTTTGGATTTGTACGGGCCATGTTCATCTCAAGGACGACATCCTTTTCTATCTCGTCCATGTAGTCAACATCCCGTGCCGTATCCAGAACGGACAGATCCCAGACCGTTTCATCCACAGGCTCCCTCTTGTACTTAGAAGTCTTCGCGGATTTATCCTCTTTCTTAGAATCCTTCTTGAGCGACTCTTTGAACGATCCGAATTTCTCGCTGAATGAGCCGGAGAACGCAGGCATGGCAAGAGCAGACAGCACTGCCAGAGTACAGGCGCAACGGAGCAACAGTCCTTTCTTCACTTTCATCTTTCCCTCCATGGAAACAGAAAATACAGCTCAATTATAACCTAATCAGTATAAAAATCAAGCTCTAAAGTGGTAAAGAGGGATAATTCTTAGGGGGAATGGGGTGCCGTCAGCACTCCCGGTCCGGGGAGAGGCCGTACTCTTCGGTCCGTTGGTGCAGGTCGCTCCCCTCCGGCTCTATATGGATGGTCACGCTGTACACGTCGCTGATGGCCTCGCGGATTGCATCCTCCACCTTTTCCGAAAGTTCGTGCGCGTCAAAGAGCGTCAGCGAGGGGGCGGCCTCTATGTGCAGGTCTATGTCCCAGCGCGAGGCAATCTTGCGGATCCTGGCCCCGTGGGGATTGGATACCCCCTCCACGCCCGCCACCGCGTCGAAGAGTTTCGTGTAGAGGCTGGAGTCCGTGTTGCCGTCCATCAGCTCCATATTCATATCAAAGAAGAGGACCGACGCATTCTTGATAATCCACAGCCCGACCAGCAGGGCAACGACGGGGTCCAGGATGGGGCGGCGCAGCACCGTGGAAAGCGTGAGCCCCACAAGCACTCCCGCACTCATGATGATGTCGTTCTTCATGTTCTGGGCATTCGCCTTAACGATGTCGCTGTTCGCTTTCCTTCCGTAATAATACTGGGTCAGGGCCAGCAGGCCTTTCCCTGCGATGGAGATGAGGGCGGCGACAACGGCAAGGAACGACTCCGATTCCAGCGTCACGCCGGAGATTATCTTCCGTACCGACTGGAGGACAAGCTGGGCACCGGCAAAGAAAATGATGAACGAAAGCGCGAGGGTCGCCGTCGTCTCGGCCCGGCCATGCCCCCAAGGATGCTCTTTGTCGCTCGGCTGCGAAATGACGGCCCCTATCACGAGGGTAAGGACGGCAATCAGAACGTCCGTAGCGCTGTCCAGACCGTCACCCATCACGGCGAGGCTCCCGGACCGGCGGGCTATCAGGATCTTCACCAGGGCCAGGATTAAGTTGCCGACAAGGGCCGTGATTCCCGCAAGCTTTATAGAGCGGGACTTGTAGTCGTCCGTCATTTTCCCTCCCATAAAAAGGGGCAGCCCCTTTCAGGAGCTGCCCGCCCGTATCTGCTGCGGCAAACCGCAGAAATTAGTCTATATCGACCGTCGCCTCATAGGAGGTCTCCAGCTGGTCCCCAGCCCCCATGGAAAGCGTAAGCATGACCGCAGACTTCACCGGGTTGTGCTTGTCATCGAAGGTCAGGTGGCCGGTCACGTAGTCACCATCGGTCTTCTCAAGGGCATCACGGACCGCAGAGGACTCGTCCGTTCCCGCCTTCTGGATTGCATCGCGAAGCATGTACATGCTGTCGTAGCCCAGGGCAGCGAAAGCGTTGGGGTTCTCGTTGTACTTGGACTTGAAGGAGTCTACGAACGAGCGGACCTTCGCGCTGTCGCTGTCGGTCGCATAGTGGTTCGAATAGTAGCCGGGAATCATCTCCTCACCGGCATTTCCAGTCAGGCCGTCCCATCCATCGGCTCCAACAATCGGAACCGTGATTCCCTGGGCGCGGAGCTGCTTGGCAATGAGGGCGACCGTGCCGTAGTAGTCGGGCAGGTAGACGACCGACGGATTTGACTGCTTTATCTTGGTGATCTGGGCATTGAAGTCCTTGTCACCGGTACCGTAGGATTCCTTCGCGACAACCTTGCCGCCGTTCGCGGTATACTCCTTCTCAAAGTTCTCCGTAAGGCCAACAGAGTAGTCGTTGCCCACATCGTACAGGACGGCAGCCGTCAGGGCACCGAGGTTCTTCGCCGCGAACTTGCCGCAGACGCGTCCCTGGAAGGGGTCGGTATAGCAGGCACGGAAGATATAGTTTCCGGCGTTGGTGACCTCAACAGCGGTCGCGGCGGGAGCAATCTGCACGACCTTGTTGGCCTGGGAAAGCGAGGTGATAGAGATGGTCGCGCCCGAGGTCAGAGAACCAATGATGAGGCGCACCCCGTCCTTGGTCGTCAGCTTCTTGTAGGCGTTGACGGACTTCGCTCCGTCGCCCTCATCATCCTCACAGATGTACTCGATTTTCCTGCCGAGGACGCCTCCGGCCTTGTTGATTTCATCAACGGCCAGATCGACACCCTTCTTGCACTCAAGGCCATACGCCGTATAGCTTCCAGAAAGGGGAGCGATACCACCAACCTTAATCGTATCGGACTTCTTGGATCCGCAGGAAGAGAAGAACAAGGCGGCAGAAGAGAGCAGAG
>CAMJAJ010000296.1 GCA_946403565.1 uncultured Treponema sp.
TGGCATAGGGGCGGACTTTTCCCTGCGGGTGCGGACGGCGGAGGGGAAGGAGCGCGAGCTGCACGGCGGGGAGGTCTCGCTGGACCTGGGCCTGTCCGGCGAGTAAAACCGATCCGGGGTTTTAACGAAGAAGGCCCCGCAGGGTTTCAAAGAGGAGCGTGGGGTTTATGGGCTTGGAGAGGTGGGCGTTCAGCCCGGACTGCAGGCTGCGCTGCACGTCCTCGTCGAATGCGTTCGCCGTGAGGGCTATGATGGGGATGGCCTTCGCGTCATCCCGCTCCAGGGCGCGGATTGCCCGCGTGGCCTCGAGCCCGTCCATCTCAGGCATGCGCATGTCCATGAGTATCGCGTCGTAATTTCCTTCCTGGCTGGCCGAGAACTTTTCCACCGCCACCCTGCCGTTTTGGGCGATGTCGGTTTCGACGCCGTTTGTCTCCAGAATCCGCTTGATGATTTCGGCGTTCACCTCCACGTCTTCCGCCACCAGGACCCGCCGTCCGTTCAGGTCTACGCTCGCCGCGTTTTCCGCCGGAGCTTCCTCGTCCTGTGCGTCCGCCTCCTGTCCGCCGGTGATGGCTCGGTCGCAGTCGTCCAGCGTGACCGTCACGGTGAAGGTCGTCCCCCTGTTCTTTTCGCTTTCCACCTTGATCTCGCCGTTCATCATGTCCACGATGCTCTTGGTGATCGACATGCCGAGGCCCGTGCTGCCGTACTTCGTCTTGGTGGAGAAATCCTCCTGGCTGAACGGCTCGAAGAGCTTGGGAATGTAGTCGCTGCTCATGCCGATTCCCGTATCCCGCATCGTGAATTGGAACACGGACTTGCCTGCGTAATGGCGGATCTTTTCCACCGTGAGCGAGACCGTCCCGCCTTTTGGGGTGAACTTGACCGAGTTTCCCAGGATGTTTATGAGCACCTGCTTGAGCTTCATGTCGTCGCCGACGTAGCAGTCGTCCACCGTGCCGTTCAGCTGCCAGTTCCAGTTCAGCCCCTTGTCCCTGCACTGGCCGTCTATCATGATGCTTATCTGCTCGAGCAGCTTGGGGAGGGAGAAGGCGTCCTGCTTGAGCATCATCTTCCCCGCCTCTATGCGGGTCATGTCCAGGATTTCGTTTATGATGCTCAGCAGGTGCTCCGCCGAGCTTCCGATCTTTTCCAGATGCCCCCGGGTGCTTTCGGAGATGTCCGGGTCGCTGAGCGCAATCCTGTTCAGGCCGATTATGGCGTTCATCGGCGTCCGTATCTCGTGGCTCATGTTGGAAAGGAAGGCCGTCTTGGCCTTGCTGGCCTCCTTGGCCACGCTGAGCGCGTCGCTCAGCGCCTTGTTCTGGAGCAGGGTCCTGCGGGTTTCATCGTCCACATTGTTGAACCCCAGTCCTATCTCGTTCACCCGCCTGCCCTTTCCTGCCGAGGTGCCGTCCTCATCCCTGCCGGAGGAAAGGTTCGCCACCCGGACCGACTCGTACTGTTCCTTTCCTCCGTGGTTGGCCATATAGAAGAAATTGATGATGGGCTCCTTTTCCAGCTTGCTCCGTATGGCATGCGGGTCCAGGAATTTGATGAAGTCGTCGCGGTATTTCTCCATCACGCAGTCCCGTGCGTAGGTGACGACCGTCTTGCTGAATAAGAAGCTGTCCCCCTGGCCAATCTCGTGGGCGATGTGGAAGTTTGACAGGTAGCATACCCCCTCGTCCTTGTCCAGGTTGATGTAGTATACACCCAGGTAGTTTGAAGAGAGGGCGGAAATCATGCTGTTGGCCTGGGTATGGATGTTGTGCGTGTACTGCTGCAGTTCTTCCTTTATGCTGTGGATCCGCGTCCCGAGCCTGTCCATTTCGTCATCCTGTCCGCCTTCCACGGCCTCCTGCTCCACAGTGGAATTCAGCTCCTGCGTAAGCTCGTCCACGTCCTTCGCCAGGTCGCCGAGCTCCTCGGTCATGACCTTGACCTTCTTGCGGAGCTTCCGCGTCGTGGTGATGATGATCGTCAGCCCGGCCATGACGGCGAGGATGCTGCTGATGAAAATCGAGCGGGTCTGCTTTGCAATCTGCGCGTCGTACCACTGTGAGGAGAAATCGACACCGACGATTCCCGCGACCTTGCCGGAGGAGTTGAACACGGGGCTGTACGCGCTGTAGAAGCTGCCCCACCTGTCGGTGGTCGGCTCGTCATCCATCGACGGCGTTCCCTGGCTTGCCTCGAAGAGCGCGTCGGTATATATGATGGGCTCTCCGAATTCACCGGGGGCATCGGGGTCGGGGTCTATGGTGAAGGTGAAGCTCTTGTTCCCGTTGTCCCGGATGCAGTATATGTAGTCCAGGTCTATGTTCCTTTGGAAGGTGCCCAGGATTTCCTTTGCCTGCTGGTAGCCCGGGGTGCCGATGTCTTTCGCCTGGATGTCTTCCAGAATGTCCCCGTCAAGCATGTCGGCCGCGGTGTTGGCCACGTCGAGCATGCGGTTCTGAATCATCGCCTTTATCGCCGACTGCGAGTTGTTCATCAGCATGACCCCAAGGAAGAGGTTTGTCGCTAAAAGCAGTATGGAGATGATAATGGCAAAGTCCGCCGTCAGTCCGGAGCCCCTTTTTGCATTCATGTCTTCCATTATACTCCATGTTTGTTACTTTGTGTAGGGTGGAATTCGTTTTTAGGCGGTTGGCGGTCAGGGGCTGGCGGGCCTCGGCGGACTCCGGCTGGCAGGGGCTATGACGACAGCATGGCGGCGTGCTTGTCCCGCTCGGCCCCAGGGAAGCCACCTTCGCCTTGCAGGCGAAGGTGCTTTCCTTTCAGGAAAGTGTGTCACAAAGCCTGCGGGAAAATGTCACGCAGCCTGCGGGAAAATGTGATCTGCATCCGAAAATGACACAGTTTTTAACAGGACCTGAATGGCAGGGG
>CAMJAJ010000297.1 GCA_946403565.1 uncultured Treponema sp.
TGCACCAGGTCAGGAACTCCGCAGAAAAACGGGAATCGTGCTTCTCGTTCATCGAGCAGAGGCGGTAGTATGCGATGCTGTTGTGGCAGGACCTCAGGTCCATGCCCTCGGTCACGCTGATAAGCTTGGCGTAGTCCCGGTTCTCGAACAGCTCCCGGCACAGGGGAAGCAGGGCAGCCTCGTCCTTGTACTCCTCATAGAGGTCGGTCAGGGCCTTGATCCGGGTGTCGATCCCGTCCTCATTCTTGGCGAGCTCCTCCTTCGCCTTCCTGGCGATCAGGGGGTTCTCGCTCCGGCTGGCGGCCCGCAGCTGCCGCTTGCCCTTCGTCTCCTCGCCCATCTGCATGGAGCGCAGGCCCATGAAATACTCCGTCCCCCTGCCGTATTTTTCCTGCGTGCTCTCCTCAGCCGGCTTCTTGCGGACGCAGCTGGCATTCATTACGAGGAAAAGCGCGACAAATACGGACAGCAGGGCAGCCTTTCTTCTTCCCATGGGCTATTCTGCCGGAATGAGCAGGATGGAGCCGGTCTGTATGAAGTTCGGATTTTTCAGGTGGTTGTACTCCGCCAGCACCGTGTATTTCCACGGATTCTTATAATACGCGTTCGCAATGTCCCAGAGCGTGTCGCCCCAGACGACCGTGTACTGGATATCGGGCAGCTTCTTCACGTTCTTGACCGGGGTCTCCGGCACGACAACGGAAGGCACGGTGGCTATGACAATCTCGTTCTCCTTCGCGGGAACGCTTTCAACCTTGGGGAGGGGGGCCGACACGCTGGCGGGAGAGGCCGGCTTTATGAGGTCGCCCGCGGAACTGCGGTCGGAAGAGGCGGAGGCCGCCTGGTCCGTGCCCTCCTGCTGGCTGGTAGCGCCGTTGCCGCCGACAGAGGACTTGCCTTCCGGCCTGCCCGTGGAACTGCGCTTCTCGCTCATCGCGATCTCCTGGGAGTCGCCGCGGCGCAGGACATTGAACTTGGTCGGTATGACGAAGAGGAAGAAGAGGCAGAGTATGCAGATGATGGCGCAGGCTATGCAGACCACCATCGGCACCCTGGTGCTGCGCTTCTCGTCCTCGTAGCCATCGGAGGACTTTCCTTCCAGTGTCTCCTTGTCGTACAGGTTCTCGAACATATTATTGGGCGTGAACGACGTGGCTGACGAACCGCTGTCCGAGTCAAGGTCGAGCGACGGCCAGTCGGAGGTGGAGGACAGGGTGGAATCGAAGTCGTCGAACGCACTGTCGGAAGAGGAAGTTGTCGCCCGGTCAAAGTCAGGCAGCTCGAAGCTCGTGTCGGCCTCCAGCTTCACCGAGTCGTCAAAGTCCAGGTCGGGCAGCTCAAAGTCGTCCGATGTGCTGGCTCCACCATACAGCGCCGTATCCTCGGCAAAGCTGTCGGAGGCCGCGAAGCTGTCCGCATCCGCGAACATATCGGCCTGCGAATCCGTATCCGTATCCGCCACGGAGGATTTCGTCACCGCCTCCTCCTCAAAGAGGTTCAGGCTGGGCAGGTCCAGGCTGGCAAAGTCATCGGACGCGCCTGCGGCCTCGGCAGCGTCATCCGCCGCAACAGCCTCGCTCGTCTCCACCGGACTATCCAGGGGCTCGAGGGACTCGTCGGTCGCCTCGGCAGCTTCGACCGTATCCTCGGCCGCCAGCGCAGGGGCTTCAAAGGTATCATCAGACGGCGTATCCTCGGCAACCTCGGCCGTATCTTCGGAGGAGTCAAGGGACTCGGTTTCGGAAAGGCTCCGGTCTATCACCGGCTCGTCGATATCTCCCGCGTTGTCCGCATCGAACGAGGCAAGCTCCATGTTCTCCTCGTCCAGGTTGTCGTCATTGCTGGCGGTCTTGTCATCATCTTCCTCGCTGGCAAACGACGGGAGGGCGGTCAGCTCGGCATCCTCGCCCGCGGCGTCAAGGCCGCCCGTGCCCCATTCAGGAAGGGTTCCCAGCTCTTCAAAGCCGCTTTCATCCGCGCCCTCGGCAGCATCTGGTGAAGCAGGTTCGGCGGCCGCCGTAGTCTCGGCATCCACCGTGGTCTCATCGGCAAGGTCCTTGAAGCCGAAGTCCGGCTGGTCCGCGCCCGCGTCAAGCACGCCCATCGTGTCCAGGGCCTCATCCCCGGTGGAGTCCACATACTCCGCATCCTTGGGGAGGGCCTCCTCCGCAGAGATCTCTTCAATCGGCTCGTCGGCAACCTCGTCCAGCTGCGCATCCTTGCCGCCTTCCAGCTCGTCGAAAGAAAATGATTCGCTGTTGGGTGAAGGGCCTATCACTTCGTTCGCCTCCTGGGAATCGCCGTCCTTACCTATATTCGAGATGTCGTTGACTATGTCGTCAAAGGAACTGTCCGCCTTGTCGGCCTCTTTCGTCTCATCCTTCTCAGGGGCCTTGAAGATGTCCTCCATCTCCTTCACGTAGTCGTCCGACGGATTGGAATCTTCATGCCGCTTGCCAAGCTCAATCGGCTCGTCAATCACCTCGCCGTCATCGCCGTCTTTCAGCGAAAGGTCGGAAGCGCGGGAGGGAAGGCTTTCCGCAATCTTGCCGGCAAGGGAAGAAAGGCTCACCTGGCGGGAGGACTGCCGTCCCGTCTCGGGGTCGTTTATTTCGGCCGACAGGCCGCCCCCTTCATCCAGGGCTATGTCGAAGCTGAGGTTCGGCTCCCCGTTGACATGGGGATTGAGGTTGTCTATCTCCAGGGTGTCTATGTACTGCGCGTCCGCCATAGTCCCGCTGGGAGAACGGAACAGGTCCACGTGAACGGTCGTCTGGTCGTCCTTCACGGTGGTCAGGGAAATGTTCTTCTTCTCAGGCTTTCCGTCCTCAAGAATTGGGTAAAAAGAGCCGTCGGCGAGCTTGATTCCTATTTTATCCATCAGA
>CAMJAJ010000298.1 GCA_946403565.1 uncultured Treponema sp.
CGCGGTCTACATCTCGCAGAAGAACGACTGCGCTGTCTGCGTGCAGTCCTCTTTGGCCCTCTTTGAGCAGCAGAGCTCGTGGAATCCTAATATGCCGCTGCGGGGATTCCTCTACTTCGCGGCGGAGTACGCAGGCTGGCTTGCGAGGCACAAGAAGGACGTGCACTCGGGAGGCCTGGTGAAGATTCCCGCCCCGAGCTATTACGTCCTGTACAACGGGACGGACAAGAATGTGGAGACGATAGACCTGAAGCTGTCCGACGCGTTTGAGCGTCCTGCTCCTGGCTACGAATGGATTGCTCACGTGGTCAACGTGAACGCAGGGCACAACACGTCGATAGTGGGCCGCTGCGGGCTGCTGGGCGAGTACGCGGATTTCATCGAGGACATACGGCAGGGGCAGAAGGACGGGCTTTCGCTGGACAATGCGGTCGATTCGGCGGTGGACGCATGCATAAAACGCGGCGGAAAGCTTGCAGATTTCATGAGGAAACATAAGGCGGAGGTAAATGCGATGTATTTGTTTGGTGTTGATTTCGAGAAGATTCACCGGGAGGCCATGATTGAGGAGGCCCACGATACAGGCCTTGCGGAAGGCCGTACGACAGGCCGTACGGAGGCCCGCCTTGAGGCAGCCCGGAACGCACTGGCATTGGGAATCCCTTTGACTCAGGTTTCGCAGATAGCGTCTCTTCCCTTGGACGAGGTGGAAAAACTGGCTGCCAAGGTTTCAGAGGTTCACTTGCTTGGTGGATGACTGACGGTCCGTCCGTGACCTGCGGACGGGGCCACGGCTTCCTCCCGCTTGTGCCGGCCTGTGGCCCGGCAGGAGCGAAGCTTGATTGTTCCACCCCTTTGTGCTAGTCTGGCAGGCATCATGAGCAGGACCGTATACCTTGGCATCACCGGCGACATCATCCATCCGGGAATCATCAACATAATCAACGAGGGGGCAGCCCTCGGCGAGCTGACCGTGGGTCTCCTGACCGACAGCGCGATAGCCAGCCACAAGCGGCTTCCCTACCTGACCTACGAGCAGCGCAGGCAGGTCATAGAGAACATCAAGGGCGTGGCCAGGGTCGTGCCCCAGGAGGACTGGAGCTACGTCCCCAACCTGCGCAGGTACAGGCCGGACGTGATGATTCACGGCGACGACTGGAAGACCAACTACCTTTCGAAGATTCGCGGGGAATGTTTCGAGGCCATGAAGGAGTGGGGCGGTGAGATTGTCGAGATTCCCTATACCCAAGGGATAAACTCGACGGCCCTGAACGAGAACGCCATGTCCATCGGCACCACGCCGGACATCCGCCGGGCGGCCCTGCGCCGGCTCATCGCCGCAAAGCCCCTCGTCAGGATAATGGAGGCCCACTCCGGCCTGAGTGGCCTGATTGTGGAGCATGCCTCGATCATGAAGGATGACGGCCTGCACAGCTTTGACGGCATGTGGTCATCGTCGCTGACCGACTCCACCAGCAAGGGCAAGCCCGACATCGAGGCCGTGGATTTGACCACGAGGATGCAGGGCCTCACGGACATATTGGAGTGCACGACCAAGCCAATCATCTACGACGGCGACACGGGCGGAATCCCGGAGCACTTCGTCTTTACCGTGCGGACCTTGGAGCGCAACGGGGTTTCCGCCGTCATAATCGAGGACAAGAAGGGGCTCAAGAAGAACAGCCTCTTCGGAACCGAGGCAAAGCAGGTGCTTGCGAGCGAGGAGGAGTTCTGCGAGAAGATCCGGGCCGGCAAGAAGGCCCAGATAACCAAGGACTTCATGATTATCGCCCGCATAGAGGAGATCATCGCAGGCTACGGCGTGGACGAGGCGCTGACGAAGGCGTTCGCTGCGGTCCGGGCCGGGGCCGACGGCGTGATGATCCACTCCAAGGAGAAGTCCGGCGAGGACATCAAGGAGTTCTGCGCGCGCTTCCGGGCCGAATACCGGGATGTGCCGCTCGTGCTGGTTCCGACGACCTACAACCAGTTCACGGAGCAGGAGCTGGCCTCCTGGGGGGCGAACGTCATCATCTACGCCAACCACATGCTGCGCGCGAGCTATCCCGCCATGCGCCGGTGCGCGGAGCGGATTCTCGAGACGGAGCGGTCGCTTGAGGTGAACGACATCTGCATGCCCATCAAGGAGATTCTGGAGCTCATACCGGGAACCAAATAGGCTGGAAGGCGGGTCTGTTTCCCTGGACCGCCTGCCTCCGTGTTCCTCCTGTCGAGTCGCTCCCAAATCATTCTCAAATCACTCCCAGCAAAATTTTGTCTTTTTCATGAGATTTCAATATATTTAAGCTGAGCGAAGGCTGCCGGCCCGCGGACGCGGCACGGGTGGCCTTCCAGGAGGACAGAACATGAACTATGACCAGATGACGCTCAAGACCCAGGATGCGATACAAGAGGCGGGCAACCTCGCCATGCAGAAAAGCTCCAGCGAGATCGGCAACGAGCACCTGCTGACCGCCATGCTCCGGCAGAAGGACGGCACGATTCCCCCGCTCGTGGAGCGGATTGGGGTACAGCCGGAGACCTTGCTCTCCGAGCTGGAACACCTCATAGACCAGTACCCGAGGGTTTCAGGCAACACGCAGATGACCCTCTCCAGCGAGGCGCAGCGGACGCTTGCACTTGCAGAGAAGGAGATGGCTTCGCTCAAGGACCTCTACCTTTCCACCGAACACCTCTTCCTCGCAATGACCGAGGCCAAGGACAAAGCTGGAAACATGCTCCGCGCCCACGGCTGTGGCAGGAAGGAGACGCTGGAGGCCCTGAAGGCCGTCCGCGGCAACCAGACCGTGGACAGCCAGGACCCGGAGTCCAAGATGCGGT
>CAMJAJ010000299.1 GCA_946403565.1 uncultured Treponema sp.
GCCACCGGAGCCACCGCCACCGGAACCGCCGCCGCCTGAGCCGGAGCTTGCGTACGGTTCGACCCCCGGATCATACCTGAAGTGATAGGTGACGGAAGAAGTCCACGACTTCTGCTTTGGCAACGGCTCGTTGAACAAGACGGTCGAAGAGACAAGCTCCACGTCCACGGCCAGGTCGAAGCTGTAAGGATAGTCGTCGACCTGTTTGTCATACCACTGTCTCGCGCTGTCACTCCATGTGTGTATGGTATCAGGGCCTTTCGGCAAAGCTGGCGGAAGGGTAATCTTGACGTTACACGTCGCGGTGTCGGCAGGACCGGTCATCACCACATAGTCGGCGTTTCCGTTGCTGAGCGGCTGGGCAGGCGTGTATGTCGGGTCAGGCGTCAAGGTCCACTGGCAGTTGAAGCTACAGTCCGAGGTGACATTGGTGTATTTGTTCGGATTGTTGCTCGCCAGGTCCTCGTCCTCCGCCCAGATTATCACATTGAACGAAGTGGGCTCTGACGTCTTTCCCTGATTCAGCGTAATAGGATAGGTACTACGGCCGCCGCTTGACGTCGTGTACGCCTTTCCAGGCCCGTACGCCAAATACGAATAATTCGTTCGGTCTGAGGAATTCTCCCAGTAAATGTGGATCAACGGCTTGTACCGTTTCACCGGTGCAGGTGCTGGCGCTGGCGCGGGCACGGGCGCCGGGGCAGCCACGGGAATGGAAACCGGAATCTCCGGTTCCGGCGTATCCCCACCTGAAATACCAAAGTACCTGGTCTCGGAGTTGTCGCCGAAATCCCCGCTGCTGCCGTGGGAACAGGCCGGCAGTCCCCAGAGCATGAACAGGACCAGCAGGACCGACATCAGGACCTTGGCCACAAGCAAATCTCTTTTTTCCATAATGATTCCTTATTACCTCGTTTTAGGAAGTATGGAATCATAGATGCTTTTTCAATCCAAAACTAGAGTACAACGCACGGAATTTTAGTGAGTTTGGGCAAAATTCGGGGAAATTTCGCGAAAAAAGTGAAAAAAAGGGCCGCCCGCACTGGCCCGCCTCATACGGAACACCGGCCAAGCTCACAAAATCCAGTGGCTAGGCTCGTACCGCCCACTGGGCGGACCCGTATGGCTCACTGGCCCGGCTCATACAGCCCACTGGTCCGACCCATACAGCCCACTGGCCCGGCTCATACAGCCCACTGGTCCGACCCATACAGCCCACTGGCCCGGCTCGCACCGCCCACTGGTCCGACTCGTCCAGCACACTGCGCAGACTCGCAAAACACACTGCGCAGACTCGCAAAACACACTGCGCAAGAAGACAAAACACAGTGAAGGGGAAGGCATGGCTAACCGCTGATTACCAGCCAGCCTGCAGTAGGAGCCATTTGAAACCGCCCCTCCATTTTTCCTTGACAATTCCGCAGTTCAGCCCTTATCATAATACATATATAGAAGAAAAAGAGGGGTAGCCACATGGATTTCACAAGCAAGGACATAAGGAACGTCGCCATCGCAGGACACAGCCAGACAGGCAAGACCACGCTTCTGGAACAGCTGCTGCGTGCCGGGGGTGCGCTGGACAAGGCCGCCGCCGTGGAAAGCGGCAAGACGGTGTCCGGCTCCTCGCCCGAGGAGGCCCTGCGCCGCATCTCGATATACTCGTACCTGGCCCATGTGGAACGGAAGGGCTGCCTCGTGAACCTCTGGGACACGCCCGGCGCGTCCGACTTCACCGGCGAGGTCATCTCCGCGTTCCGCTCCAGCGAGGCCGCCCTGCTTCTGGTGGACTCACGCAGCGGGGCGCAGGTGGAGACGGTCAAACTCTGGCGCGACCTGGACCGCCGCTCCAAGCCCCGCATGGTCTTCCTGAACCGCGTGGACGACGCGCGCGGCAACGCCATGGCGACCGTGCAGGACCTGCATGACAAGTTCAACGTGGAGATCTGCCAGGTGACGATCCCGATGGGGGCTGGCCCCTCCTACAAGGGCGTGATAGACGTGCTGCACGGCAAGGCCTACCTCAAGGACGGGGCCGGTGACGGCTCGCCCCAGGCGGTCCCCGCCGAATACGAGGCCGCCTACAAGAGCGCCCGCGGCATCCTGATGGGTTCTGCGGCGGAAGGCGACGACGACCTGCTCGTCAAGTTCATCGACGAGGGAGAGCTGACCGATGAGGAGATCCTCTCCGGCCTCAAGGCTGCATTTGCGGCGAACAAGGTTGTCCCCTGCTTCTCGGGCGACCCCCTCCACGGCTCGGGCCTGTCTCCCCTTCTGGACTTCATCGCCGACGTGTGCCCCTCGCCGCTGGAAGCGCTCGAGCGGGCCGTGAGCAAGGACGGGAGCGAGACGGCGGTCCGCTTCCAGCCGGACGGGCAGTTCGGTGCGCTTGTCGTAAAGACGGCAGGCGACCAGTTCTCAGGCAAGCTCTCCTACCTCAAAATCATCTCCGGCAGCCTCAGTGCGGACAGCTCCGCGTTCAACCTGAACGGCGGCAAGGCGGAGAAAATCGGCAAGCTCTACCGGACCCAGGGCAAGAAGCTGGAGGAGATAAAGAAGGCGGCCGCAGGAGACATCTGCGTCGTGGCCAAGCTGGGGGCCGCCACGGGGGACACGCTTGCCGCCGACGCGCAGGCCCTGCCCTACAAGCCGCTCAGAAGGCCGGAGCCGGTCTACTCGCTCGCCATCTCCTGCGCGGAGAAGAAGAGCGAGATGAAGGTCAACGAGGAGCTTGCCAAGGTCTCGGAGAGCGACCGCACGGTGACCTTCCAGTACAACGCGGAAACCCGGCAGAACGTCCTCAGCGGCATGGGCGAGCTGCAGCTGCAGATCATACTGGACA
>CAMJAJ010000300.1 GCA_946403565.1 uncultured Treponema sp.
TGACCCTGCGCGGCACGCCCTACCGCTATGCGGGCAAGACCCCGGACGGCTTCGACTGCTCGGGCTTCGTGTCCTACGCGCTCAACTACGGGGCCAACGTCATCCTGCCCCCTTCGTCCAAGGGAATCTATTCCAGCGTCAAGGTGGAAAAGATAGAGGCCGCCGTCCGCGAACCGGGCGACCTGGTGTTCTTCAAGACCACCTCCTCCCCGGACATCTCGCATGTCGGAATCTACCTGGGCCGCTACGAGGGCAAGGATGAGAAGGGCAAGGCCGCCAAGATAGAGGGAATCGGCAAGCTGGAAGGCAAGCGGCTGTTCATCCACGCGGCGAGCGACGGTCCCGAGACCGGGGTCATCATCAGCTCCATCGACGACGGCTACTGGGCCAAGCACCTGACCGGCTACGGCCGCGTCCTGGAAGAGACGGCCCAACAAACCAACCGCTAAACGTCGCGGCCCCGCACGTCCGTCAGGGCGATTTTTCGCCCTCTCCTGTCCGCCCCTACTCCTTCACGACGATCCGATACATCGGGCTTTCGCCCGGAAGCAGCTCCAGCATGTGCTTCTCGCAGGCCAGCACCTCGTCCTCCTCGTGGGTGACGTGGAGCAGGGTCGTCGTGTTCGTGGCGGCCACCGTCTCCAGAAGGTCCAGGATCTTGTCCCGATAGTCCTCGTCCAGCGCGTGGCATGGTTCGTCCAGGATCAGCACGCGGGGCCCTTTGACCGCGGCACGGACAATCAGGATGGCCCGCTGCTCGCCGTAGCTCAGCGAACCGAACGCCTCCTTTTCCCGCCCCGCAAAGCCCGCCAGCCTGAGCCAGGCGCGCGCCGCCTGCAGCTCAAAGTCCGTCGCCTGCTCGTACAGGCCGATGCTGTCGTGGAAGCCGGAGACGATGACGCTCTCCAGGTCGGTCCCGCCGACCATGCGGTACTCCACGTGCAGGCGGTAGCTGACGATTCCCAGCTGCCGCTTGATGTCCCAGATGGTCTCGCCCGTCCCCCGCCGCCTGCCGAAGAGGGACACGTCCTCGCGGAAGACCTGCATGTTGTCGCCGGTGATCAGCTCGAGGATGGTCGTCTTGCCCGACCCGTTGGGCCCCCGGATGAGCCAGTGCTCGCCCTTCTTCACCTCCCAGTTCAGGTTGACCAGGACGCGGTTTTCGTCCCAGCCCACGTTGACGTCGGTGAACTTGATGAGGCTGTCGGGGACAGGCGCCTGGTTTATCTCCTCCACGAGCGCACCGCTTTCGGTGCGTATCCGTTCAATCTCGGCGAGGAAGGCCTTCTTGTCCGCCTCCCGCGACGCCTCCTTCTCCGCCCTACGGCGGGCAAGCAGGCCCTCGTACTCGTCCCTGCCCCCCGAGAAGGCGACCGCACCGTCCTTGAACTCCAGCACCCGGTTCACCTGGGAGGGAATCTCGTGGAAGCGCTCCATGCTGAGCAGGATCCTGGGGAAGGAGGACTCCCCTCCCCCGGCGGCAAGCTGCCGCTTGAGTATCGTGTCAAAGAACTCCAGCAGGATCCTGCGGGAAGCCACGTCCAGACCCGCGAAGGGGTCGCTCAGGATAAGCAGGGAGCAGCCGGACAGGAGGGCACGGCACAGGAGGGTCCGCCTGATCTCCCCGGTGGACATGAGCTTGAGCCCCCTGTCCAGTATGGGGCCAACCCCGCAGAGCTTGACCTCGGGCAGGGCGTCCAGCTTGTCGGCAATCGGCGGCAGGGGGCTGTCCTTGTCCAAGGGGCCGCCCAGCACCTCGCAGATGAAGCGGCGGCCTGTCCGCCCGATGTCCTGCTTGTCCATGTACTCGCTCTCGTCCCGCAGGCGCTCCTCCTCGATGAGGGCCGCCGCGACCTCCAGCGAAACCACGGCAGTGCCCCCTTTACCTTCGGACGGGGAGAAGACGGAGGAAAAGAGCGGGACGGCGGGCGGCAGGGCATCGTTGGGCACGAACTGGGCCTGCCCCGAAAGGGCGCGGATAAAGGCAGCCTTGCCGCCGCCGTTGGGGCCAGTCACGAGCCAGGCCTCCCCCTCGCACATCTGCCAGTCCACCCTGGAAAGCAGGGTCCGGTACCTGTCCTGCACCGAACAGTCTTCTATCGTAATCAGCTTTGAAGCCATAGCACGCACCTCACGATTTATTTTCTTTATAGCGCCTTTTTCGTCGCCGCATTTTCCAGCGACCGCAGCAGGACGTTCCCGCCCAGCTCCACGGACGTGTACAGGACGGCGGGATGCCCGTCGCAGCACCAGCGGTAGACCTCGCCGGTCTGCGGGTTCACCAGCTGCCACGAGCCTGCAGGCAGGGAGAGGGACCCGTAGTCCGGTCCCACCGCCTCCAGCACGCTTTCCTGCGTTATCATGTTCTGCACCTTCAGGGAATAGAGCCGCCAGCCCGCCTTCACCTCCAGCGGGGGCAGGTAGCGGTCGGGAACGTTCCGCACCCGCTCGTCATAGGCCGCCTTCGCCTGGGGCACGAGCGCGTCGTATTCCTCCTGCCGCCGCCTCTTGAGCGAGGCCGCGCGGGTAAAGACCTGTTCCGCCTCCTGCGCGCCAAGAGCGCCACCCACCTGGGCGGAAAGCTCCCAGGGAGACGTGCTTTCCCCGCTCACCGCGACATCGGCCTCCGCCGCGTCAAAGTAGAAGCCCCGTCCGTAGGGCCGGTGCGAGACCTTGTACAGCTCCTCGACGAAGGGGGCGGCCTCCGCCTCCGTTATCCTGCCTTCCAGCGCGTCCAGGGCCTTGCGGTAGGCGCGGGTAATCAGGGCGACATAGTAGACGCTCTTCATCCGGCCCTCGATCTTGAGGCTGTCCACCCCGGCCTTCT
>CAMJAJ010000301.1 GCA_946403565.1 uncultured Treponema sp.
GACCCCTACCTGAACATAGACCCGGGGACGATGAACCCCTTCCAGCACGGGGAGGTGTTCGTCACCGATGACGGCGCGGAGACCGACCTGGACCTGGGCCACTACGAGCGCTTCACCGACGCCACGCTCTCCCAGTCCTCCAACACGACGTCCGGCCGCGTATACCTGGCCGTCCTGAACCGCGAGCGGGAGGGGGGCTACCACGGCGGCACCGTGCAGGTCATTCCCAACATCACCGAGGAGATCCTGAGCCGCATGCTGCTTTCCACCCGCGAGACCGGGGCGGACGTGATAATAACCGAGATAGGCGGAACCGTCGGCGACATAGAGTCGCTCCCGTTCATAGAGGCGATACGGCAGATAAAGTACCGCGTGGGCGAGGAGAACTGCTGCTACATCCACCTGACCCTGGTCCCTTACCTGGGCAAGGCGCACGAGCTTAAGACCAAGCCCACCCAGCATTCGGTCAAGGAGCTGCAGGAGCTTGGAATCCAGCCCAACATCCTGATGCTCCGCACGGAGGTTCCAATCGACGAGGCGACGCGCGAGCATCTGGCACGCTTCTGCAACGTGGACACCGACTGCGTCATCCAGAACCTGAACGCCAAGTCCATCTACGAGGTCCCCCTGAACATGGAGAAGGAGGGCCTGGGCGACGCCGTGAGCAAGGCCCTGGGCCTGGAGAAGCGGGAGACCCGGCTTGAGGACTGGGCCAGGATGGTGCACACCTTCGAGAATCCCAAGCATACGGTGAACATAGCCCTGGTCGGAAAGTACATAGAGCTGCACGACGCTTACCTGTCCGTCGTGGAAAGCCTGACCCACGGCGGCATTGCGAACGAGGCGGAGGTCGTCGTGGACTGGATAGACAGCGAGACCTTGACCGACGACGAGATCGTCGCCAAGCGGCTTGCGTCCGCCGACGGCATCATCGTTCCCGGCGGCTTCGGCTCGCGCGGCATCGAGGGCATGGTCCGCGCCGCCCGCTATGCGAGGCTCAATAAGGTTCCGTACTTCGGGATCTGCCTTGGCATGCAGATAATCGTCATCGAGTATGCCCGCGACGTGCTGGGCTGGACGGACGCCCATTCCACCGAGATAGACAAGGACACGACCCATCCCGTCATAGACCTCATGCCCGACCAGAACGGCAAGATTCTGGGCGGCACCCTCCGCCTGGGCAAGTTCGAGTGCGCGGTGAAGCCGGGGACCCTGACGGAGCGGGCCTACGGGTCCGAGACCGTGTGGGAGCGGCACCGCCACCGCTACGAGTTCAACAACCGCTATCGGGCCGAGCTGGAGAAGGCCGGCCTGGTCATCGCGGGCGTGAATCCCGAGCGGGACCTTGTCGAGGTGGTGGAGGTGCCTGACCATCCGTGGATGGTGGGCGGACAGTTCCACCCGGAGTTCAAGAGCCGCCCCAACAGGGCCGGCCCCTTGTTCAGGGATTTCATCAAGGCTGCCGTGAAGTACGGCGGAAAATAGGTTGGAAAACGGCGGCCGGTTGCGCCGCCGCCTGACGTTCTTGCTGCCGCCTTCGGGCGGCCTTGCCGCCGCCCCTAGCAGGGCCTAGTCGTCGCCCTTGCTCGTTTCAAAGTATTTGGAGTCTTCGAGGTACTGGCGGCGGGTCATGACGAGGGCTATCAGCTCCTGGTACATGTTGTAGTCGACCTCCAGTGCGATGGGGAAGATGAAGTATTCGGTTTCGTCGCAGTAGCGCTCGATGAAGGCCGCGCTCGTGACGAATCCCAGGCTTATCATGTTGCTTATCCTGTCCGCGCACTTGAGCAGCTTTGCCTTGTGGCTGGCGTTGTCCAGGATGCCCCGCAGGTATTCGGGCTTGAGCTGGCCGGGCCGCTTGGTGACCTCCTGTACCAGCGACAGCACCTGCTCGCCTTCCTCGTCGGCGTGCTTTATCAGCTCGACATCGAATCCCGGTATGTCCTCCACCACGTCGTGGATGACGCTCGCCTTCAGCAGCACGCTGTCTATGTAGCCGTAGTCAATCAGGATCCCCATCGTGTCTATCTGGTGGCGGAACATGTTTCCGCCGGCGAACCGTGCCTTTCCTATCAGGGACGTGGCCAGCTGCATGTAGGGGGCCAGGGATATTCCCTTGAGCGTGAGCATGTGCTCCATGTCCATCTGGGAGGGTTTCTCCGTCGCCATGTTAAAGACCTTTCCCATACTGAATCATCCTCCTTTGTGCCGGTTGGCGCGGTGCAGCTGGAATTCGCCTCCTTCTATTATCGAAATGATTTCAATAAGCCTTGAGGGCATCTGTGGCAGTTTCAGGGTCCAGGCAGGGCGAAAGTTCGGCGGGCTTTGAAACTGCGACTGCGCTTTTCCGGGCTTCCCGTGAATTTTTCCCACGGGAGGCGAATTCCGTGGTAGAATGGAAGGACGGCAAAGGCGCTTCCAGACGCATGGAGCAGGCCCTGCCTAAAAACGCCCGACAGGAGGAAGATATGGCTAAGGAAGACATCTTGAAGGAGTACCGTTACGACGGCTCCAAGAAGCTGGACCTGGGGTCTACCCCGCATGACTCGGAGGGCAGGGGAAGCCAGAAGGAGGAGTACGTCTATAAGACCGAGGAGAACATAAAGGAGATAGACGAGTGGCAGGGCAAGCTCTACGCCCAGTCCCAGGAGTCCGTCCTCATCGTCCTGCAGGCCCTGGATGCGGCCGGCAAGGACAGCACCATAAAGCACGTGCTCGGCCCGCTCAACCCGCAGGGCATCAGCGTGTACAGCTTCAAGGCCCCGAATTCCGAGGAGGAGCAGCACGACTTCCTCTGGCGCTACCACAAGCGGCTTCCGCAGC
>CAMJAJ010000302.1 GCA_946403565.1 uncultured Treponema sp.
TGCGATGAACGCGGCCCCGGTCGGCGTGACGAACTCGCCCCGGTCGGGAATCATCCTGAGCGGGATGCCGTGCTCCGACACGATGTTCGAGACGGCGGGGACGGGTATGGGAAGGATGCCGTGCTGGCACCTGACCGTCCCCGTTCCCTCGGCAAGGTAGGGAACATAGACGCGGCTGATGCCGTATACCCTCCGCAGGTTGTCAAAGCAGACGGAGAGGGCTATCACGTCCACGATGGAATCTATCGCTCCGACCTCGTGGAAATGCACCTTGTCGGGCGGGAGATTGTGGGCCTTGCCCTCCGCCGCCGCGATTATACCGAAGATGCTGCGGGCAAGCTCCCTCGCACCATCGCCCATATTCGTCGCGCCGATTATCCCGAACACGTCATCAAGCGACCGGTGCTCGTGCTGGTGATGCTCATGATGGTGGCCGTCATGTTCGTGACCGTCATCATGATTATGATGGTGCCCGCACACCTCATGCTCGTGTCCATGCCTGTCATCATGGTCGTGATGCTGCCCGCCCCCGTGCTCATGGCCGAAAAGATAGTCCATGTCGTGGTCGTGGTTCTCATGCGCCGCGTCCAGCTTCACGTCGAAATCCAGGGCATCTATGCCGGACTTCAGCACGCGCTTTACTTCGACGGAGAAGCCCTCCGCAGGGATGGAGGCGAGGGCCCTGTCAAGCTCGCCCCGGTCCGCCCCCGCGTCCAGCAGGGCCGCGACCGCCATGTCGCCGGAAATCCCCGCGTTACATTCAAACCACAAGCTGTTCTTTGCCATCTGCCTGTTTCCCCTCACTGCGTGACTTTTCCCGTCACGGCAAGCCTGTTTATCTGCGTGGCGATGTATCCCGCCCCGTAGCCATTGTCTATGTTCACGACGGATACCCCGTTCGCGCATGAGTTTATCATCGTAAGCAACGCGGAAAGCCCGCCGAGGTTCGCGCCGTAGCCGACGGACGTGGGCACCGCGATGACAGGGACGCTGACCAGCCCCCCGACCACGCTCGCGAGCGCGCCCTCCATCCCGGCGATTGCGACGACGACGTTTGCCCGCCGAAGCTCGTCCGTGCGCGAGAGCAGCCTGTGGATGCCGCTCACGCCCACGTCATAGATGCGGCTCACCCTGCTCCCGAAGAACTCCGCCGTCTGCGCGGCCTCCTCCGCCACGGCGATGTCCGCCGTCCCCGCAGTGCAGACCGCGATGTTTCCAATCAAGTCGGCATCCAGCTCCGAGGCAGCCCCTTTCCGGGCGGTAATGAGGCGCGAGACCGCATCATATTTCGCGCCGGGCAAGACGGAACGGACGACCTCATACTGGGCGGGGGTGGCGCGGGTTCCCATGACCTCGCCGTTCGCCCCGTACAGGCGCACGAAGATGTCGCGGAGGAAAGCGTCCTCCTTGCCCTGGCAAAAGACCACCTCCGCAAAGCCCGTCCGCTCCCTGCGGCCCGTGTCCAAATCCGCGAACCCCGCTGCAAGCTCCCCGCTCACGCCTTACTTCCCCGCGTCCGCGTCAAGGATGCCCGCGGCCTCCTTGAGCAGGTCGATTATCGGCAGGTGCTGGGGGCAGACCCCCTCGCACTGACCGCAGCCCACGCAGTCCGCCGCCCTGCCCCCGCGCGAGGCGACGCCGGAATAGAAGTTCTTGGCCCGCCAGTCGTCCGGGTAGCGGCGCAGGGTATTGATTGCCCTGAACACGTCCGGGATGCTTATGTGCATGGGGCAGCCGTCCGTGCAGTACTTGCATGCCGTGCATCCTATCTGGGGGATGCTCAGTATCTCGTCCGTCACCTCGTCGATTATCTTCATCTCGTCGGAAGCAATCGGCTCAAAGTCCGTGAAGGTCCTGATGTTGTCGTCCATCTGCTCCTCGGTGGACATGCCGGAAAGCGTGGTCATCACGCCGGGAAGGGAGGCGACGTAGCGCAGGGCCCATGACGCGACGGACTTGTCCGGCTGCCGGGCCTTGAACTTCGCCTCAATCTCCGGGGCCATGTTCGCGAGCATGCCGCCCCGCACCGGCTCCATGACGATGATCGGGACCTTCCGCGCGAGCAGGATGTCGTAGAGCTTCTGCGAGTGCACGACCGGGTTCGTCCGGTCCAGGTAGTTCAGCTGTATCTGCACGAACTCCATCTCCGGGTGCTTGTCCAGCACCTTCTCCAGCAGCTCCGGGGTTCCGTGGAAGGAGAATCCCAGGTGCCGTATGAGCCCCTGCTCCTTGGCCTTGAGCCCCCATGAGAAGCAGTCGAATTTCTCGTAGACCTCGTAGTTGGACCCGTCCTCGATTGAATGCAGCAGGTAGAAGTCAAAGTAGTCCACCCCCGCCCGCTCGCGCTGCTCATTGAAGATGCGGTCTATGTCCGCCTCCTTCTTTATCTCCCAGGCGGGGAGCTTGGTCGCCAGCATGAAGCTCTCGCGCGGGTAGCGCTTGACCAGGCACTCGCGGGCGGCCACCTCGGACTTGCCGCCGTGGTAGACGTACGCGGTGTCAAAGTAGTTCATCCCCGCCTTCATGTAGCGGTCCACCATGTCGCCCACCCGGTCAAGCTCTATCGCCCCGTCCTTCTCGGGCAGCCTCATCAGGCCGAAGCCCAGCTTGGGCATCCTCTCAAAATCTATTCCCATATACAGCCACTCCTCCCAAAACAGGCGCGGCGGTCTGCCGCACCATGCAACGGATTCCTCATACTATGATAAGGCAGAATCGCGGAAAAAGATAGGTGTTTTTTGGCAAGCTCGAAAAATTGCGCCATGCGCGTTTTTTCGAGGTAACTCTGAAAATGCGATGTCGTAAGTCGCGCTATTATAGCGA
>CAMJAJ010000303.1 GCA_946403565.1 uncultured Treponema sp.
GATTTTTGGGGTCGCCGTCTGCGGGGGAATCTCCTCCCTGGCAGCAGGCTTCGTCAGCCTCTTCTGGGGTGCCATATTCGAACGGCTTTCGCTTCATAAGAAGCAGAACTTCTTTGCGTTCTTCATAATCCTGTGCTTCTGCCTTTCCCTCGTCTTTGCATGCGTGACCCACGGAATCTCCTGGATCTGTGCCCTCCACCAGGACGCGCAGGATTCCTTCATGGACTTCTTCCGCCTGGTGGGAAGCAACTACGACCGGCCGACCACATTTTCATTTTACCCGCCGCTTTCCATCATTCTTTTCCACCTGCTCACGCTCCTTGTTCCCGACTACGTATGGGACCGGACCGGCTCGCTGAAGCAGAATGCCCTCGCATTGCGGTCGACGCTCTTTGGAACGCAGGTCCTGGTCCTGTTCCTGCTTTCCTTCGTGGTCCTCTTTTATCTGGTTGTGCGGCGCTTTTCACGGCAGAAGGGGCTCAACCATTCCCTTCTGATTCCCTGCCTCTTCCTGAGCCTTCCCATGCTGTACGCCCTGGAACGGGGGGACATCGTCCTGCATGCGTTCGCCTTCACGCTCCTGTTCCTGAGCTACAAGGACTCGGAGGACCGGAGGATGCGGGAGCTTTCGTTCGTGTTCCTGGCCATCGCGGCGAACATAAAATACTATCCGGCGATTTTCGGCCTCCTGCTCCTCTTTGAACGGCGCTGGAAGGAGTCCGCCAGGTGCATCCTGTACGGTGTGCTTATCTTCCTCCTGTCCTGGCTCTGCTTTACAAATCACAACGTGCAGGACATCGCGAATGCGGCCGTCTACACGGGGAGCTTCATGGACTCCGTGGGGCAGACGACGCTGGACACCGGTCATGTCATGTCGGTCTACGGGGACGGGCTGAACTATTCAATGCGGAATTACTGCTGCCTGTTCCTGCAGGTGCTCAGGACGCTGCTTTCGGGCTCCATGGCCTTTGAGCAGCTGTGGTCCAGCCTCCATCTGACCGTCCTGGTTACGGTATGCGCCGTCCTGTGCGGGGTCTTCGCATGCGCCTTCTGCACGAGGACCTGGCAGAAGTATTTCGCGCTGGGGGCGACCCTGATACTTGCGTCGGGCCGGGCCTCCAGCAGCTACATCCTGATCTTTACGATTCCCGCCCTGCTGGAGTTTATTGCGGACGAGGAGAAGGACTATTTCTCGCTCGCCCTCTTCTGCATCCTCATGTCGCTGTTCGCGCTGCCCGTCGCGCTGCTGCCCGGCGCCGTGTACCTGGTCACGTTCAGCTTCCTGATTTCGTCCGCGGCCTTCCTGCTCCTCTGCATCAACGTCTTCATAAAGGCGTGGCTTGCCCTTGCCGGGCGCTATGCCTTCGTCAAGAGCTTCTTCCAGTTCGTGAAGTTCGGGCTCGTGGGCCTGAGCAACACGGCCATCTCCTATGCCATCTACACGGTCGCGGTGCTGGCGGGGGCGCACTATCTGGTCGCGAGCGTCCTCGCCTTCGTGCTGAGCGTGTTGAACTCCTTCCTGCTGAACAACCGCTTCGTGTTCAAGAAGGCGGAGGGGCAGCAGCGGAATCCCCTGCTTGCCCTGCTCAAGACCTACGCCTCGTATTCCGTTACCGGCCTGGTCCTGAGCAATATCCTGCTCGTCCTGCTCGTGCAGAAGGCGGGCATCTCCGAGTTCGTGGCCCCCCTCATCACCTATGCGGTGACGATTCCCCTCAACTTCCTGATGAACAAGTTCTGGGCCTTCAGGAGCACGGATACGCAGTCTGCTGCAGAGCAGCAGGACTTGGCGGGGCAGGACTAGTCCGCCTCCGCATGCGCCTTACGGGGCCGGACTCCCCCTTGGCAGGCCCGGTCCCCCCCTCCGAGGCAGGGCCGGGGGAGGCGGCAGGCCGGAGGCCTTCTTTTTTCCGATGAAATTTCCCCAAATCGCCCCCAGACTATTTGGCATTTGCCTTGGAGCTGCGCTGGCAGTTCCAGAGTTACCTCGAAAAACTGAAGTTTTTCGAGGTTCCCTCTTGACAATTTGCCCTAATAACAGGAAAGTAACTAGGCGGATCTCTGTTGCTTCTGGCCTGCCGGCCGGCTCCAATGGAGGAAGGGATTCTCGAAAAATTTCGCTGTTTTGAGGGGTCCTGTCCACGAATAATAATCAGAGGAGACGTACCCGAGTGAATGGAAGTACTGTTTCTATTGGCCATGTCAGCAAGCACTTTGGAGATTTCCACGCGCTTGATGACGTCAACTTTACGATAAAGCAGGGGGAGTTCTTCTCCCTGCTTGGGCCTTCTGGATGCGGCAAGACTACCTTGCTCCGCATTATCGCGGGATTTGAGTTTCCCGACGAGGGTACGGTTCTCTTTGATGACACTGATGTTGTTCCCCTTCCGCCGAACAAGAGGCAGAGCAACACGATTTTCCAGAACTATGCCCTCTTCCCCCACCTGTCCGTCTATGACAACATAGCCTTCCCGCTCAAGCTCAAGAAGCTCGGCAAGGCTGAGATCGACGAGAAGGTGAGCCACTACCTGCACCTGGTGCAGCTGGACGAGCATGCCTATAAGAAGCCCAACCAGCTTTCCGGCGGCCAGCGTCAGCGCGTCGCCATTGCCCGCGCCCTCATCAACGAGCCCAAGGTCCTCCTTTTGGACGAGCCGCTTTCTGCCCTGGACGCGAAGCTCCGCTCCAGCCTCCTCCTGGACCTGGACGCCCTGCACGACAAAATCGGAATCACCTTCATATTTGTCACCCATGACCAGAGCGAGGCCCTCGCGGTCAGCGACAGGATTGCCGTCATGAACTCCGGCC
>CAMJAJ010000304.1 GCA_946403565.1 uncultured Treponema sp.
AGAGCATTTCGCCCCTTTTGCATAGGCGTGGCGCAGCGGCCCGGCTCGCCCCTGCGTGCTTGCCGAAGTCCCCCCGGTACTGGCCGA
Source organism: uncultured Treponema sp. (assembly GCA_946403565.1). The sequence continues at coordinate 88 of CAMJAJ010000304.1, forward strand.
GTATCTCCGTCTGTATCCGGCGGACCTCGTTGTAGTCGGCCCGCAGGCGGAACGCTTCCACCGCTTCGGGCATGCCGCCGTTCTAACACTTTTTCGGGCCTGAAAATGCAGTATGACTACATTTTTTCGGGTCTGAGCGGGGGAGCCCAGTTCGTCCCTTGGGGACGAACTGGGTTCGACGAAGGACGAACCCAGTTCGACAAAGTCGAACTGGAATTTCTTCTTGATTTTTCACTTGAATACAGTATAATATAAGGATAAACATGGACATTTTTCGCCTTTTTGTCACTGCATTGTTTTCTACGACCTACCTCGGGGTCTTTTTCCTCCGTGTGTTCCACTATGGCTTCATCTACCAACGGCCATCGGCGATATTTGGCGAATGCGTTCCGACCGTCAGCATAACTTTCTTCCTTATAATGGGCTGCATCCTGGTGGAACGGCCCATCCTGCGCCGCTTTCAGGAGATAATCGACAAGGGCAAGAAGGACAAATCCTCGCTTACGGAAGAGGACGTCGCCGACTGCATGGCCTGCCACCGGAAATTCGACGTGGCCATCGCGGCGGGGGACGCAATCGGTTTCCTCCTGGGGGCGGGGTCGACGTCGATCATTGAAGCCGTGAAGGGAATCGCCCCTTTCAATCCGCTGACCTTCACCCTCATAGAGATGCAGAGCGTGGGCGTCGGCTTCCTGTGCTATACGATAAACGTGTTCCTCGTCAAGCGCCTGCGCATGACCCGCATGATTCGGGAGGTCGGAATCAGGGTGAGCGACAACCTGTCCAACACGCTGAACGTCTCCGTCATAACCTGTGTCTACCTGTCTGTGATCAACATGGCGACCGTGCCCTACGGCCTGCTCAAGAACCCCTCGGAGGGGGCCTTCTCCCGGTTCATCCTCTACTTCGCCATCGGGGCGGTGCTGAACTTCCTCGTGTGCTATGTGGCATTCACCCTTCTGATAAAGCGGATCCAGAGCACGGAGCGGCAGATAAGCGAGAACCTGTTCAAGGAGACCCAGAGCCTTGCGGTCGCGACCAAGGAGTCGGATGCCGCGAGCCACGACCAGTCCGCCGCCGTCAAGGAGATCGTCGCGACGATGCAGGACTCCACGGAGCTTGCGGGCAACATCAGCGAGAAGGTGCGGCTGGTCACCGGCCTTGCGGAGAAGTCCCGCGACGCGGTCATGTCGGGCCGGGCGGCCCTGCAGAACAACGTGGACGAGCTGCTCAAGATAAAGGAGACCAACAAGCTCACGATCGAGGGAATCCGGGAGCTGAACAAGAAGATAGACGGCATCTGGGACGTGGTGTCCATAATCAACGTGGTGGCCGACCAGACCAAGATCATCGCGTTCAATGCCGAGCTTGAGGCCTCCAGCTCGGGCGAGGCGGGCAAGAATTTCCACATCGTCGCGACGGAAATCCGCCGCCTGTCGGACAACATCATAGACAGCATACGGGAGATAAAGGACCGCATAGGCGAGATACAGAAGGCCTCCGATTCGCTCATACTGGACAGCGAGGCCGGGACCAGCCAGATAGATTCCGGCTACACGAGCGCGAAGAGCCTGGAGAGCGGCTTCGAGAGCATCATGCAGTCCTCGGACAACACGGCCACGAGCACCCACGAGATTCTGGAGTACGTCAGCCAGCTGTCGGTTTCGAGCGAGCAGATACTGCTTACGCTCAAGCAGATTGCGGACGGGGTGGACAACTTTACGAGCTTTACGGCAAGCATCTCGTCTTCTTCTGAAAACGTGAAGCAGATAGCGAGCCTGCTGTAGCCGGATATGGTGAAGGATATTATGAACTTGAGCATACTGAAAGGAAAGAAGGACACGGACGGAGCGGAGGACATCAAGGTCCATGGCTTTACCAAGAGCGAGTTTGTCCGCGCGTTCAGGGAAATTCCCAAGGCGGAGCTGCACCTGCACCTGGAGGCGGTCATAAGCAAGGCCACGATCCGCAGGTTCTACATGCGGCGGTATCCGGGCCTGACCGAGGCGGCGGCGGATCTGGAGATTGCCAAGATCTTCAACTACTCCGACCTCAACGGCTTCATCAAGGCATACCTGGCGGTGCAGGACCTCTACGACAGCGAGGACGACTTTGACAGCGTCTTTGCCGACCTCAAGGACTACCTGGTCCGCAACGGGGTGGTGTACGCGGAGGTCTTTACGGCTCCGAGCGCCTTCATCAAGAAGGGCTTCGACTTCGGCAAGATGGTGGACATCTACCGCCGGAACATCCAGAAGATAAAGGCCGAGACGGGCATCGTCATCCGGATCCTCATAGACGTTTCCCGCACCTTCGGCATGGAGAACGCGGAGAAGAACCTGCAGCTCCTGCTTGCCTACCGGGTCCCCGAGATCATCGGAATCGGCCTGGGCGGGTCCGAGGAGAAGGGGCCTGCCAAGCTCTTCGGCAAGGTGTTCGACAAGGCCCGCGAGAACAACCTGGTCACGGTCGCCCATGCGGGCGAGGACGTGGGGCCGGAGTCCGTCTGGGACGCAATCGACATCCTGCACTCCGACCGGATCGGGCACGGAATCGCCTCCATGCACGACGAGAAGCTCATGGAGGCCCTCGCCGAGCGCAAGATTCCGCTGGAGATAAGCCCGACGAGCAACGTCTTTACCCGTAAGTTCGTCACCAAGCTGTCCGAGCACCCGATGAAGACCTTCTTCGACAAGGGCATCATCGTGACGC
>CAMJAJ010000305.1 GCA_946403565.1 uncultured Treponema sp.
CTGTCATAATCTATTTCAACCATACTCGTATGGAATTGTAGCACATATCGGCAGAAAAGGAAAGAAGGCTGGCCTCCCTTGTGTTTTCGCGCGGTTTATGCTATATTCCGCATAGTATGAAAACGTACTTCAAAGGCAGGACGGGCCTTGCGCTGCTCGTGTTCTGCGTCATCGTCCCTCTGTTTTCTTTGGTCCTCCTGCTGCCGTTCGTGCGGACGGGGATGATAGCCCTGGCCGAGGGGCTTCTGCATCGCGAGCTGCGAGACCCGTCAAAGTGGCACCGGCTGATCATCCGTTCCTCAAGCATCCAGCTTGCGCTGTCGTTTGCCGTCGCATACCTGGTGATTCGGGGCAAGGAGCTGCGCGGTCAGGCGCGGAGTTTTTTCAAGGGGCTTGGAATCGTACATTATTTTGCGTTCCTGCTGATTCTTTCCTTCATCGTGCAGCAGCTCCTGTACATCAAGAATCCAGCCAGCACCGGATGGTATATGGACTTCTCCAACCTCTGGGACCACTATGTGTGTGTTATCGGCTATCAAGCTCTCCGTCTGGGATCGTATCCTCCTGTTGCCGCTCTTTTTTACCGGATGTTTTCGGCAATGGTTCCTGAGAAATTGCTTTCAGGTGACTGGAGGCTGCTTGCGTATTCTGACTGTGGAAGCTATCAAGCTCTGTTGTATTGCCTGTTTTCAATCGTTCCCTTCTCGTTGCTCTGCTATTGCACGACGGAAGGAAGCCGGGGAAAGCGGCTGCTTGTCACGGCCTCCCTCTGCTGCTCCGCTCCCTTCCTGTACTCCCTCATGAGGGGCAACATCGTCAGCATCGCGTTTTGCGCAGCCTTTTATTTCTGCCTGTCCATCGATTCCCGCAGTCCTTTCGTCCGTGCGACAGGAATGCTCGCCCTGTTCGCCGCCATAGGAATCAAGCTGTATCCGGTTGCATTCGCCATGCTGCTGGTGAAGGAAAAGCGGTGGAAGGACCTGGCGTTCTGCATGGGCATCGCCTTCATACTGTTCTTGTTTGTCCTGTCGTTTTTTGGAAATGGCATTGCAGAGATTCTGAACCTTCTCAAGGACATTTCGAATTTCACCAGTACCTTCAAGGTGCACCACAACCTCGCGCTGAAGCGGCAGGTCTGGGACATACTGTCGTTCTTCTGCGGGGAAACTCCGCAGCTGGTTTTTTCTATTGTAAACGCGCTTGCCCTTGTCGTGTATCTGGCCTTGAGCGCAGTGCTCTTTTTTTCCACCAGGAAACGCTGGGTGGAGCTGCTCCTGCTGGTCCTTGCCTGCCTGCTTTTGCCAAATATCGTCCGTCCCTATACCGAGATATTCCTGGTCATTCCGCTCGTCGAGATGCTCAATTGCCGGGATAAGGACCTGCCCCTGATTCTTTCGCTCGTGTTCATGTTGCCGATGCTGCTGTTCCTGTACCCCCTTTCCCTATTCATTACCTTCCATTCGGCCCTTGTCACCTTTCCCCTCCTGGGCCTCTGTGCGGCCGAAGTCATCAAGGAAAGCCAGTAACGCACGTTACTCAGTAACGTGCGTTACTGGACAGGCCCATGGGGGGCGGGCGTAGGCCGCCGTCCCCCTTCCGCTAGTCTTCCAGTACGACGCTGCCGAAGACGCCGGGGTTCATGTAGCCGGTGCCGTTCGCATCGTACCAGTTGAGCGTGCCGGTCCGGCTGCCGGATGCGTCCGCGTCGTTTATCTGGAGGTCCAGGCCGACGGTCATGCCTGCCCTGGGCCGGATGTCCGTCCATTTGAAGGAGGCCGCGACCTCATAGCCGCCTGAGACAAGGCGGGCCTGGCTCGTCATGTTTGACTGGACGCACTTGTCTCCGTTGAAGCTCGTGACGTTCTTGCAGCTGATGCGGTACTGCTTGTCGTCGGCCTGGTAGCTTTCGGCCTTCGCGTTGTTCTCGTCGATGAAGACTTCGACCGAGTCCTGCTGCCAGGCGTCCGCACTCGCCGTGTTTATAACGTTGTCCTTGACCTTCGCGAGCACGTAGAGGGCCTTGTCGTCCCAGAGCATGCGGACATCCGCGTCCGCCTTTGCCCCGTTCCTGACCTCCAGCGTGACGGGCGTTGCCTTGTTCCACGCGCTGTCCGCAAAGTCCAGCGAAGGGCTGCCCCGTTTGACCGTGGCGAAGGGCCGTATGGCCGCCTTGGCGTAAAATTTGGAGGAGGACTCCTGCTTGTTCTTGAGGTCGTTGAAGGAGCTGATCTCGTTTCCGTGCTCGTAGCGGAAATCGATCTTGATGTCGCGCGAGACGGAAAGGCCGGCTATATTTATGGTAAGAAGCTTTGACCCTGCATCCCCCGCCGCGATGGCCGCGGATTTGATTCCCTTGCCGTCGTCGATGAACATGACGAGCCTGTCGTTTGCGGCAGGGCTGCCCGTCACGCTGGCCTTGGCGGATATGCTGCCGTCCTTCCATGTCGGGCGGAAGTCCGCGCGCACGCTGCCGGCCTGCACCGTGTACGGAATGGCGTGGGAGAAGGTGCTGCCGTCGCCTTGCAGGACGGTCACGTTCTGTATGGCGGGCTCAAGCTTGTCCGCGTCTGCGAGCGCCCAGAAGGCGGGCTTGGCCTTGTAGTCGCCGTCAAAGAGGAGGGGACACTGCGGGTTTGTCCCGTTCGCGCCGCCACCCACGTTGGAGGAGGACTGGAGCCATGAGTAGGGGTCGGTGACGCCCCAGAAGACGATGCCCGCCACGTTGATTCCCGGCTCCTTGTCAAGCGCGACAAGCTTGTCGTATATCGCCTTGTAGCGGTAGGCC
>CAMJAJ010000306.1 GCA_946403565.1 uncultured Treponema sp.
CGGACGGCATACGCCATGCACGAGGCGAGAATCAGCTCCCGCGTGACGGAGGCCGTCCCCTCCCGTAAACAGGCGGACGGCATACGCCATGCACGAGGCGAGAATCAGCTCCCGCGTGACGGAGGCCGCCCGTGCAGGCGGACAGCCCAGCCGCGCCGCCATGTCGGCCACGCCCCCGACCTTGCGGGAAAGCTCCTCCGGCAGCCCTGCCCCCGTCCGCAGGTTTATCCCGATGCCGACCACCGCCGCCTGGATGCGCGGGCTTTCCCCCTCCTGCGGGGCAGGCATCCAACCTTCCGTCAGTATGCCGCAGACCTTCCTGCCGCCCAGGTACACGTCGTTCACCCACTTGATGCCGCAGCTGACCCCAAAGAGGCCGTCAAGGGCGCGGCATACTGCCACCGCCGCTGTCGCGGTGCAGCGGCCGGGGTCGGCAATGCCTCCCTCGGGGGAGTATATGAAGCTGAAGTAGATACCCCCCTGCGGCGGCGACCAGAAGCGGCGTCCTATGCGACCCCGGCCCGCGCTCTGCGCGGCGGAAGCCACGAGCGTGAAATCAAGCCCGCGCCCACGTTCCGTGCGGCGGCCCTCCCTGTCCAGCAGGGGGCCGCCGTCCTCCAGGCGGCGCAGCAGTTCGGAATTCGTGCTGTCCAGCTCGCCGTACAGCGTCACACGGGAAGGGGGCAGGAGCTGCCTCGCATCCAGCCCCAGCCGGGCGGCCTCCTCCGTGAACGCCCCGTAAAATGCTCTGGCCGACAGGGCGGCCTGGCCAGGACCGGACGACAGTCCGTCGGCGCTGAAATCGTCCGCCATCGTCCCGTCCTAGAGGAGCGCGTCCAGCTGGTCCACGAGCGACTTGAAGCAGTCACAGGCGGCCTGCACCGGCTCCACCTGCTCCATGTCCACTCCCGCCACACGGAGGCTTTCTATCGGGTAGCGCGAGCCGCCGGACTTGAGGAAGTTGAAGTACGCCTCCCGTTCCTCCGCACCGCCTTCGGTGACGCGCTTGGCCAGGGCCAGGGCCGCGGATATGCCGGTGGAGTACTTGTACACGTAGAAGGCGTTATAGAAGTGCGGAATCCTGAGCCCCTCCATGTCGCTCTCCTTCTCAAAGACCATCTCGGGCCCAAAGTACTTCTCCAGCAGGCCGCGGTACATGGCGCGGATTGCATCCGTGCTGAGCGGCTGCCCCTGCTCCACGGCCTCGTGGGCGGCCAGCTCGAATTCGGCGAACATCGTCTGCCGGTGGAGCGTCGCGAGTATGTCCGCCGCCCGCGTCGCCAGCAGGTACTTCCTGGTGGCGTCGTCCTTCGCGTTCTTGAGCAGGTACTGGAAGACCAGCTCCTCGTTGAAGGTGGAGGCCGTCTCCGCCTCGAATATCGTGTAGCTGTAGCACATGAAGGGGTTCGAGTGGACGGAGTACCAGGAGTGCATGGAGTGGCCGCCCTCGTGCGCCATGGTGTACACGTCGCGGAGGGTGGTGTCCTTGTAGTTCAGCAGGATGAAGGGGTATCCGTCATAGCAGCCGGACGAGAACGCGCCGCTCCGCTTGCCCTTGTTCTCGTAGCGGTCGCACCAGCCGCCGAGCAGGCCGCCGCAGAGCCGGTCGGTATACTCGCTTCCGAGGGGGGCGAGCGCACCGCGCACGATCTCCACCGCCTCATCGTAGCTGACCTTGGGGTTCACCTTGGGAGCGAGCGGAACGTACACGTCCCAATGGCGCAGTTCGTCCAGGCCCAGCACCCGCTTGCGCAGGGAGTAGTAGCGGTGCAGGCTGTCCAGGTTCGCGTTGACCGTGGCGATCAGGTTCTTGTAGACCGACACCGGGACCTTGTCCTTATACAGGGCCGCCTCCAGCGACGACCCGTAGCCCCTCGCGCGGGCGCGGAAGATGTCGTTGTTCACCGAGCCGGAATACAGCGAGGCGAGCGTGTTCGCGTGGGCAGCAAAGACGGCGTAGAACTTGCCGTAGGCTTCCTTCCTGACCGCCCTGTCGGGGTTCTCCATGAAGTCACTGTAGGTGCTGTGGGTGAGCGGCCTGTCCTTGCCGTCCGCCCGCACCGTGCCGAACTCCATGTCCACGTTGTTCAGCAGCGAGAAGGTGGCGGAGGCGGTCTGGCCGCTTTCCATCTGGAGGGCGAGGATCCGCTCCTCCTTCTCGCTCAGTATGTAGGGCTTGATGTGGAGCGACTTCCGTATGTAGACCCGGTAGTCGTCGAAGGCCCCGTCCTGAATCCACTCGTTTATCTTTTCGTCGGGAATGGCCAGCAGCTCCGGATCCCAGAAACTGACGGCCGCCGAGTACTTGCCGTACTCCATCACGGCCCGCTTCTCCATCTCCTGCGCCTTGCCGTCGCTCTGGTCGGCCTCGTGCAGAAGGCTCGCGTAATGGTAGGCCTTCTCCATCGTGCGGTCCACGGCCTCCAGGGCCTTGAGGGCCTGGAGCAATGTCTGGGAGCTGTCCGCCAGATGCCCCTTGAAAGCGAGCACTTTCTCCGTAAGGGCCGGAATGCTCTTCAGGTCGGCCTCCCACTCGCCGTCGCTCTTGTATAAAACCGTCAAATCCCACTTGTCGCCAGCGGGAACGTCTTTCCTCAAAGGTATGCTTTCTTCGCTCATGCCCCCAGTCTATCACGAACAGTGCCTTATGCCTAGAAGCTCCGCTGGCGGTTGCCTAGAAGCTCCGCTGGCGGTTGCCTAGAAGCTCCGCTGGCGGTTGCCTGGAAGCTACGCTGGCGGTTGCCTGGAAGCTACGCTGGCGG
>CAMJAJ010000307.1 GCA_946403565.1 uncultured Treponema sp.
ATCCATATCTTGACGCGAAGGGACGCGGCGCCTTCGTGTTCGACGTGAAGGGCGGCAGGCATCCCGTCGTGGAGAAGCACCTGCCGTCGGGGGAGTTCGTTCCCAACGACCTTTCCCTCTGCACCGAGGGTGAGACCTTTGCCCTCATAACCGGGCCGAACATGGCCGGAAAGAGCACCTTCCTCAGGCAGAACGCCCTGATTGCCCTCCTTGCCCAGGTGGGAAGCTTTGTCCCCGCTGGCGCTGCCCACTTGGGCATCGTGGACCGGATTTTCTGCCGGGTGGGGGCGAGCGACAACCTGGCCCGGGGGGAGTCCACCTTCCTGGTCGAGATGTCGGAGACCGCCCGCATCCTGCGCTTTGCGACCGAACGCTCGCTGGTCATCATGGACGAGGTGGGCCGGGGGACCGGCACCGAGGACGGGCTTTCCATTGCCTGGGCCGTCAGCGAGCACCTGCTGGACGGAATCCGCTGCAAGACCCTGTTCGCGACCCACTACCATGAGCTTACCCGTCTGGAGCACCAGAACATGAAGAAGCTCTGCATGGCGGTCAACGAGGGCAGCGGCGACATCGTGTTCCTCCGCAAGGTGGTCCCCGGTGCCAGTGCGAACAGCTACGGCATCCATGTGGCCCGTCTCGCGGGAATTCCCGCCCCGGTGCTGGACCGGGCGGAGTCCATCCTCTCCCACATACAGTCCGAGGCGGAGGACCGGCCCGTCATCTCGGTTCCGGCTGCCCCTGCCGCCGCCAATCCAGAGGCCCGTACAGAAAAAATCAGCCCCCCGTCGCCTGGATTGTTCAGCGACGAGGAGCTGGTTCTTGACGAAATCCTTTCATCGGACCCCAACAACCTTACCCCGCTCAAGGCGCTGGAACTGGTTGCCAGGTGGAAGCAGCAGCTGCTTCCGAGCGACTAGACTAGAGCGAGCCCTTTATGGCGGCGAACCTGGCGGTCCGCTTGTCCTCGTTCCAGTTTTCCACCCCGTAGCTTGCCGTCCGTATGTAGCCGCGTGCCTGGAAGAGCCGGGAAGACGCGCTCGGATGGGTCTTGACCATTCCTTCCTTCTCCGTCTTCTCCCGCTCCTTCAGCGCCTCAAGCATGGTGCGGAGCGCATCGGGGTTGTAGCCGGCCCCGCCCATAAGGGAGGCGGCCTTCGCGTCGGCCTCGTACTCCTGGGTCTTGGAGTATCCGGTCGTGCTGATCGTCGTCATCAGCTCGTCTGCCGCACTGCCGAGTCCCTCCTGGTAGGCCCCACCGGTCACGATGGAGCCTGCCGCGTCGAGCGTGCTCAGCATCGCGTCGTTCAGCCGGCTGGTCTTGATGGACTTGACGGCGTGCTTGAGCTGGATGTGGCCCACCTCATGGGCGATGACCGCCGCCAGCTCGTCCTCGGAAGAGGCGCACTCCAGGAGTCCCCTGGTCACGAAGATGTGGCCGCCGGGGGTGGAGAGCGCGTTGATCTCCTTGCTGTCCAGGATTCCCACGCAGTAGCCGTTGTAGATGTCCGGCATGTCGGATGACGAGGTTATGGCGGTGCATATCTCGTTGACATAGGAGGTCGCCTTGGCGTTCTGGTAGAGCTTGTACTTGCTCAGGACCCTGGAGGCCACCTCCCTGCCGATGTAGTACTCCTGTTCGGGGCTTATCTCTTCCTTTGACTTCGCAATCGCGGCGCGGCTTTCGTCAATCTTGACCCTGTTCTTGTCGGACATGGTCTGGCCTTTTTCCGTAATCTTGTCGGAGGCCTTCTGCATGCCCGCCTCCATCTTGTTCATCGTCTCGCAGGAGGCGAGGAGGAACAGGCTGGCGACGGCGCAGAACAGGGGAGCGAGCCGATGTACTGTCCTTTTCATTCCGCTACCTTGAGTCCGCCCTTGTTCTTGAAGGACGTGTTCTCGTTCTCGCTGATGCAGTTCCTCTCCACGGCGTTCACCGCCGCATAGTTGCCGTTGTCACCTTCGGCGTTGATTCCGTCTCCGAAGCCCTTTCCGGCGAGCGCGATTTCCTTCGCATCCGTGTTCACCTTGCTGTTGGCGACGATCCGCCGCTTGGTGATTGCAGTGGTGCTTATCCAGCCCTCGGACTTGCCGTTGGAGACCAGGGTCCAGTTGCCGTCGGTCTTGACCCAGGTGAGGGGGTCGCCATACTTCACGCTGGCGACGTTCTTTGACGAGCCCGCTGGCTTTGCCTTGAGGTTTGTGCTCTTTACTGAAACGTAGTAGGTCTCGGCGAAAGCCGCCGCTGAAAGCAGCATGACCGCTACGGCCGACAGGATTTTCTTGGTGAATTTCATAAAACCCTCCGTAAATTGTGCATCTCTAAAACCGCGCGTAGCGCAATTTTTAGAGAGTGCCACCGAGTCCTAAGTCGCTACAATATCGCGACTTAGGACATCGCATTTTTAGAGTTACCTCAGAAAAACGCGCAAGGCGCGACTTTTCGAGGTTCCCAATTACAATAGGATGGCGCCGGAACAGCTTTTCCGGGCATCCTGCTAAGTTAAAAACCGCCTCTTTTGCAAAATCTAGATGATTTTGCCCCGTTTGTCAAGGAAACGGGGAGGCCTTGCCATATATAATCCATAAACAATCGAAACGGCGTTAGATTACAGGTTTGTTGCGAAGCGTGTCGGCGGAGGGTGTTTTCACGGTTGTGGACGGTCCCGCGTCCAATTCCAGCCGGTATCCGGTTGTATTCCAGCCGGTATTCTGGAGTATTCCAGTCGGTAACCGGATGCATTCCAGCCGGTATCC
>CAMJAJ010000308.1 GCA_946403565.1 uncultured Treponema sp.
GGGCCGTATCGCAATCCGGGCGTAGCGGGCCGCCCGTTTCCGGGGGGCATCCCGCCGTTCGGGGCCATGCAGCCCTGTGGGGGCGCTCTGCCCCGTCGGGCGCGTCCTTAGAGTTCGTCCCCGTCGCCACCCTGGACGCTCTCAAGGTAGTTGTCCATGTAGCCCTTGTCGAGGAACATCGTGAGCGCGAGCTGGTCCAGGTAGGACAGCTGGCTTTCGTAGTCGCCGAAGGCCTCCTTGTATTCGGCAAGGAGCTTGTCCGGCAGCACCATCCAGGCGACGGACAGGCCCTTGCACAGGAGGTTGGAGAAGGAGTTCATGTAGATGACCTTGTCCTTGCCGTCCGCGCCCTTGAAGGTGGAATCCAGCGTTATGCTGGTGGAATCGTCGTTCTCGATGATGTAGCGGTAGTCGGCCTCGCCCGCCCAGTCCAGGATGCCCTGCCGCCGCTCCGCCGGGTCGTCCAGCGTGAACTCAGGCGGCTCCACGGCGGTCACGTAGAGTATCGTCGTGCCGGACGTGAGCAGGGAGTCCAGAGACACGCCCATGTCGTCCACGGCGACCTTCTTGATGCCGAAACCCGCGTTCTTGAAGAGGCTCTCCGTGGTCGCGTTCACGTCCTCGGGAATCGCGACAACCGGCGAAATGGAGTGGCGCACCTGCTCCGCGTAGGTCAGGAGGCTGCCCCCCTTTTTCTCGCCGGAGGGGTGGCGCAGGCTGTGCAGCTGCATCAGGCGGAACACAAGCGCGCCCAGTCCCGGCCCCACGATGATGTTCTCCACCTTCGCCTCCACCTTGTGGAAGCGGAACATGAAGGCGGAAAGGGCCTTGCGGAAGGCCACGTCGCCGAAGCGGTCCCCCTTCTGGTTCAGGTTCACCGTCTCATCGTTGAGGACGCTGTTGTAGCAGCGGGCCAGGAACTTCTCGAAGTACTCCGCGTTGGGCACGATTACGGGGCGGTTCGAGTCCGTGTCCTCGTTGTCTATGAAGGCGGGGATGTTCGTCAAACCCGACTGGTTAAAAAACTGGTCTACACTGTTCATATCCGTTCCTCGGCCGTTTCCCCGGGCTATGGGCGGGGCAAGAGGGCCTCTTCTTTCATTTCTTCTTCTATTATGGACTATATTTCCGTATTTATCAAGGAGTAAATGGGCATCTTTAAAAACCGCGCGAAGCGCAATTTTTAGAGGGTGTCTCCGAAATGCCCCGGTTTTTGCCGTGGCCTCCTTCGCAGGGGGCTATCCTTCCATCATCTTGTGGTTTTTCTTGTGGGGGAGCGGGAGCCCTCTCCCCCACACCCCCTTTCCCTTTCCGGCCCGAACTAGGGCTGTGCCCTTGCTTCCCTGACGGGAACTCGCAGGGCAGGCTGGTATGGCGAGCTTTGTGCGCAGCACAAGCTCGTTGCGTTCGCGTAAGCGAATGCGACTAGGGCCGGGAGCTCAGTTTGAGGAGCTTTCCGACGAGCCAGAAGAGGAGCTCCCACAGGACATGGCGGATAAGGAAGACCGCCGCGACCCCCAGGCAGGCTCCGGCCGGCGATTTCAGCAGGAAGGCCCCGGCCGCAGCCCCCAGCGGCAGGAAGAGCAAGCCCGTCCGGAAGCTGCCCACCCCGATGAGCTGCTGGATCAGGAAGACGGCCAGGCAGGTCCCCGTCATGATGTACAGCCCCGTGGTCCAGCCCAGGAAGTACGCGGCGATTCCCAGCAGGGAGAGGAGGGCGTAGAAGACGTAGCCGATGCGGGCGAGTAGCAGCAGCACGAGCCCTATGGAGAGTTCCGTGCGTTCCGTCGCGTCGGTGTCCAGGGGCCGCCGGCTGTCACGAGCAATCGCGCCGCCACATTCCGGGCAGACCAGGCTGTCCAGGTCCTCCAGGCTCCGTATGGTGAAGTCAAACTCTTTCTGGCAGTTGGGGCAGTATCTGTTCATCCTACCTTCTTTTTCGGACGCTGGCGGCGAAAGGGACAGGCTGTTCCGCGGGCTTGGCAGGGGAGGCCAGCCGCGGGGAGGGGAGGGGGCTGTACATGCAGCGACGGGCGGGGCTTCTCCGGCGGCCGCTTTTGTGCTACGATGGAGCGCATGGGGCAGAATTCCGAGCATACCTATACGAGAGGGCAGGTGGAGGCCTTGCTGGAAGCGTGCTTGAACAGGACGCTTGGCGAGGTCGACACGGGCCATGTGTTTGACCGCACGAAGGCGAATCCAAAGATTACCGGAATCGCGGGGGACGTCATTGAGCAGTCGGTGTTTGGCTATGAGGCGAACAGCGACTCCTCGCCCGACCTGAACATAGACGGGGTCCTGACGGAGCTGAAGACGACGGGCATCCGCATTTCAAAGAAGGACCCCAAACTGTATGAGGCCAAGGAGCCCATGTCCATAACGGCGGTCGCACCGAACACAATCGTCGATGAGGAGTTCGGGAATTCCCGCTTCTGGCATAAGCTGGCCCATCTGCTTTTCGTGTACTACCTGTATGCCTCCGACAGGACGGTCGCCGCCGCGGAGTATGCCTTGTTCGCCATAAAGGGCTACCAGTTCCTTGAGTTTTCCGAAGACGACCGGAAGGTGCTGGAACAGGACTGGCTGATCGTCCGCGACTTCATCGCAAAGATTTATGGCAGTCTCTCCACTGGGCCATGCGAGTGGAGCCATCGCAAGAACCCTAAGCTCGTCTGGCATATGGGCACCTCTAAAAACTCGCTTTCAGCGGTTTTTAGAGGATGCCGCCGAGTC
>CAMJAJ010000309.1 GCA_946403565.1 uncultured Treponema sp.
AAAATTTTGCTTGCTTTGGTCGTGATGCTTGCTGTGTCAATGGTCGCCGTGTTCGCCCAGTCCCAGGGTTCTGCCCCTGCGGAAGGCCAGGCGGTGGAGCAGTCCGCCGGTGCTTCCTCCGGACTCAAGTATGTCGCCGCCGCCCTTGCCGTCGGTATTGCCTGTATCGGAGGCGGTTCTGCGGTCGGCAAGATCGGTGCGGCGGCCATGGGCGCGATGAGCGAGAATGCCGAGCTTTCTGGAAAGGCACTGCCGTTCGTCGGACTTGCCGAAGGAATCTGCCTCTGGGGCTTCCTCGTCGCCCTCTTCATCATCCTGATGTAGGGGCCTGCGTTCGCTAGGTACGCTTGGTTAGATGGAATACTTTGTCATTGGCGAACGGGAAATAGTCTTGGGCTTCATGCTCGTCGGCGTGTCCGGCTCCGCGGTTTCCAACCGCGAGGAGGCGTTGGAGGTCTTCCTCGACGTGACCGGACAGTCCAACAAGCTGAACAGGATCTCGGCTGCTTCCCGTCCGAAGGTTTTGATTTTGACAGAGGACGTGTCAGACATGCTCTCCCATGAGGTCGAGGCCCATCAGATGACAGGAAAAGCTCCTCTCGTAGTTGAGATTCCGGGCCTGAACGGGCATATCGAGGGCAGGAAGACCCTTACGGAAGCCATACGGGAAGCCGTCGGAATTCAGGTATAGGGGCACCTCTCAGAATCGCGCGTAGCGCAGATTTTAGCGGGTGCCGTCGAATCGTAGGTCTACGATTTAGAGGGGATGGATAAGTAGCAGCTATGGAAGAATTACGTTCAACAGAGGCCTTGGACAACGAGATCAGGAACGAGGCCCGCAAGCGGGTCGGCAAGGTTCTTGACAAGGCCAGGGAAAATGCCCAGGCATTGAAGGATGGCGTTGAGAAGAAGCTCGCGGATGCCCAGGCCCAGGCCAAGCGGCAGTCCGCCGCGCGCCTTGACCTGTACAGGAAGAACATCGACGCGTCCGTTCCCCTTGAGAAGGGCCGCTATCTGGTTTCGTTCATATACGACTCGGTGATGGATGCCGTGAATTCATACCTGGAGTCGGCGGGGGAGGCCAAGCGGCTTGAGATAGTCGCCTCCCTGGCCGAACGGAGCAAGCCCTTCCTGGAAGGGAAGGAGCTGGAGGCGACGGTCGTGGGCTTTGATGTCGCGGCCGCCCAGAAGCTGCTCAAGGCCCGCTTCGGTTCCTCCGTCGTTTCCTGCGGCGCAGGCCAGGGCCACCTCCTTGACGACGAGGGCCTTCCCGGCCTGAAGTTCCGCGAGGGCATCATCTTGAAGGCGAAGGATTCTTCCGTAAGCTGCCGCCTGACATTGGACGAGAAAATGAAAGAGATATTGGATGACAAGTCGTACGAGCTGTCCTCGACGCTCTTTGGCGGGAGGTTGCCGGAATGACGGAAGGAAGGATTACCCGCATCTCGGGACCCATCGTGTACGCCGAGGGACTGGACTCCTCCGGTCTGTATGATGTCGTTGATGTCGGCGACAAGCGCCTGGTCGGTGAGATAATCCGCCAGGACAAGGGCAAGGCCACGATCGAGGTCTACGAGGACGACAGCGGCATGAAGATCGGCGAGAAGGTCGTCAGCACGGGCCGCCCGCTCTCCCTCAAGCTCGGCCCCGGCCTTGTCGGCACGATTTACGATGGTATCCAGCGGCCCCTGAAGGAGCTGTTCGACCAGGAGGGCGCGTTCCTGAAGCCCGGCGACAGGACCAGCCCGATCGACGGCAGCAAGAAGTGGGACTTCACCCCCTCCGTGGAGGAAGGGGCAGACATACAGCCGGGCATGGTGCTCGGCACGGTGCAGGAGACCGGCTCCATACTCCACAAGATCATGGTCCCCCCGCTCACCAAGGGCAGGAAGCTCAAGTCATTCAAGGGTGCGGGAAGCTACACCGTCGATGATGTCATAGGCGAGACCGACCTGGGCGAGCAGCTCTGCCTGGCCCAGTACTGGCCCGTCCGCAGCCCCCGTCCTTTCAACGAGAAGCTCGAGGTTTCTCAGCCGCTCGTGACCGGTCAGCGCGTCATAGACGTGTTCTTCCCCCTCAGCAAGGGCGGTACGGCCGCCATTCCGGGAGGATTCGGCACCGGCAAGACGATGACCCAGCATGCCGTCGCCAAGTGGTGCGACGCCGACCTGATCGTCTACATCGGATGCGGCGAGCGCGGCAACGAGATGACCGACGTCCTGACCGACTTCCCCAAGCTGATTGACCCCCGCAACGGACGCTCGCTCATGGAGCGCACGATACTGATTGCCAATACGTCCAACATGCCGGTCGCGGCCCGCGAGGTTTCTCTCTATTCGGGTATAACCCTCGCTGAATATTATCGTGATATGGGTATGCACGTCGCCATCATGGCCGACTCCACGAGCCGCTGGGCCGAGGCCCTCCGCGAGCTTTCCGGCCGTATGGAGGAGATGCCGGCGGAAGAGGGCTTCCCCGCATACCTCCCGACCCGCCTTGCCCAGTTCTACGAGCGGGCCGGACGCGTGTACAGCCTGAACGGGGCGGAAGGCTCCGTCTCCGTCATCGGCGCGGTCTCCCCGCCGGGAGGCGACTTCTCCGAGCCGGTCACCCAGCACACCAAGCGCTTTATCCGCTGCTTCTGGGCCCTGAACCGGGAGCTTGCCAACGCCCGCCACTATCCGGCAATCGGCTGGATAGACTC
>CAMJAJ010000310.1 GCA_946403565.1 uncultured Treponema sp.
CAGTTCATCATGCAGGGGCGGGCGTAGCATGCCTGGCATGCGTTGGTGACCATGAAGTGCGAGCGGACGCAGCCGTTGCAGGCCTCGTGCAGGACGGTCAGCATGGGCCAGGTGGGCTTCTCCCGTTCCAACGCCTCCTTTGCGTAGGAGGCAAGCGTGCGCTCCTCGTCTATCTTCTCTATGGAAAAGCCCAGGCGGGCCAGGACTCGCATCCTGAGGATCTCGCGGTCGTGGAAAATGCAGCAGCGCATGGGCTGCCGGTCCCGCGGTGCCATCTCGCGGGGAATGAAGTGGACCCCTTCTTCCAGCTTCCCTTCGAGCTGGAGCCGGGCTATCCTGACCAGGACCTCATGCTTTATGTTCGCCGTCTTGTTGTTGAGGTTCAGCATATGGACAGTATAGCATGAAATGTCGCCCTTGAATAGCCATACGCTTTGTGTTAGGATTTTCCCGTGAACCTGTTGCTGAAGTTCAAGGAGACGGCTGCATCCGTCCTTCCTATCGTGGCCATCGTGACTGTCCTCTCGCTGACCTTTGCCCCGCTGGGGGCAGGGCTTACCGTCCGCTTCGTACTGGGCGGGGTCATGGTCGTCCTGGGGCTGACCCTCCTTCTGGCGGGCGTGGACCTGGGGATAACTCCCATCGGCGAGCGGAGCGGGGCGGCCCTGACGGCGAAGCGCAGCCTGCCCCTCCTCCTTTCCGTGTCCTTCGTGATTGGCCTGCTCGTTACGATTGCCGAACCCGACGTGCAGGTTCTGGCCGACCAGATACGCGGCGTGTCACCCTCCGTGAACAAGTGGGCCCTGGTGCTGACGATAGCGGTGGGGGTGGGCCTCTTCATGCTGCTGGGCCTGTTGCGCACCATCCTTTCTTTGAGACTCAACTGGATTCTCATAGCCTGCTACGCGGCCCTCTTCCTGCTCGTGTTCTGTTCCCCGCGGGAATTCCAGGGGGTCGCCTTTGATGCGGGCGGGGCCACCACCGGCCCCATGACCGTCCCCTTCATCATGTCGCTGGGCATAGGCGTGGCCTCCGTCCGCTCCAAGGGGCGCACGGAGAACGGCGGCGGCAACCAGGGCGACGAGTCCTTCGGCCTGACGGGAATCGCCTCCATAGGCCCCGTCGCCGCAGTGTGCGCCTACGGAATCTTCCTGTCCCGCTCGCCGTCCTATGCCGCCGGGGCCGGGGGGGCGGACTCCGCGCCGGCCGCCGTTGACGGCTCGCTGAACCTGCATGTCTTCCTGGAGGAGCTTCCTGCCGTGACAAAGGAGGTCTGCCTGGCCCTGCTGCCGCTGGTCATCCTCTGTGCCGCCTTCCAGCTTCTCCTGCTCAGGATGCCCCCGGCCCAGGTGCGCAGGATGCTGAAGGGTCTCGTCTACAGCTTCATCGGCCTGGTGGTCTTCCTCGTGGGGACCAAGGGGGGCTTCATGCCGGCGGGGGAAAAGCTGGGGCAGACGCTCGGCGGCTATGCGGCGGCCGGGGCTCCGGCTGGCGGCGGTGCTTTATCCGGCGGCGGCGCAGGATACGTGCTGCTTTTGACCGCGGTGGGCATGCTCTTCGGGGCGGTGGTGGTCTGCGCGGAACCGGCGGTCTGGGTACTCACCGAGCAGGTGGAGCAGGTGTCGGGCGGCATGATAAAGCGGAAGCTCATGCTCGTCGCGCTTTCGTGCGGGGTGGCCTTGGCCATCGGCCTCTGCATGCTGAGGATTGTCTTCGGGTTCAGCCTCTGGTGGATCTTGCTGCCGGGTTACGGCCTGGCCCTGCTGCTCTCGCTGTTCTGCCCGCCGATGTTCGTGGGCATCGCGTTTGACTCGGGAGGCGTGGCCTCCGGGCCCATGACGAGCACCTTCATCCTGTCGTTCGCCATCGGGGCGGCGGTCGCCTCCGGCGGAAGGGGAGGGGCGGACATGGCGTTCGGGATAATCGCGCTGGTGGCGATGACCCCGCTCATCGCAATCCAGCTGTTGGGAATCGTGTTCAAGATAAAGAGCGGAATGAAAGGAAAGAAGGGGGCGGTGAGCAGATGAGCGCATTCAAGCTGATTTTGGCAAACGTGCCGCATGGAAAGGCAGAGGCCGTCTCCAATGCGGCGGTGCAGGCGGGAAGCTTTGGCGGGACGGTCGCGCTGGGACGGGGCATAAGCCCCAATGCCCTGCTGTCCGCCCTGGGCTTCGGCGACAGCACGAGGGACCTGGTGATCATTCTTGCCACGGAAAAGGAGTACGGGCGGATCTTCGCGTCCATCGTCGCCGCCTGCGGCAGGGAAAAGAAGGCGTTCGGCCACATACTGGGGCTGGACGCGGAGGGTATGGCAAAGAGCGGTGTGGCCTTCAACATGGCGGGGGCAGGAGGAGATAGAATGGAAGGAAACGTGCAGAATGTGGGCCAGCCGTCGCTGAGCCTGATTACGGTCGTGCTGAACAAGGGCTATGCCGATGACGCGATGGCGGCGGCGCGCAAGGCGGGCGCGGGCGGCGGTACGGTGATTAACGCGCGGGGAACGGCCCGCGAGGACGATGCCAAGTTCTTTGGGGTGCATATCGTGCCGGAGAAGGAGATGCTGATGATGGTGGTTCCGCAGGAGAAGCGCGCCGCCGTGCTGGAGGCGATCCAGAACCTGCCCTGCCTGTCAGAGCCGGGCAGCGGCATAGCCTTCTCGTCCGCGGTCGGAGACTTCTCCCCGCTCGGCAAGACGGATTAG
>CAMJAJ010000311.1 GCA_946403565.1 uncultured Treponema sp.
ATACGCTGGAAGCATAGCCTCGTTTATCCTTCAGCTCCAGGCTTTCGGGCAGGCCCCCGAAGGTGAAGTACTCCTCGAATTCCCTCCGTATGGCCCCGCCTGTCTTTGTGGAAAGGATTTCCGTTTCCCCGTGGCCGATGCCCTTTGCCGTGAGGAATTCGCGGAAGTTGAAGGGGGAGACGTGCTGTGTCAGGTAGCGGCCTCCCAGGGTCCGCTCGATCTCGCTGGAAAGCATCTTGGCGTTGCTCCCGGTTATGAAGGTGTGTTCCTTCGCGTCCGCCATCCTCCGCGCGAACTTCTCCCAGCCGTCTATGTTCTGGATTTCGTCAAGGAAGAACCAGCCCTTCTTGTCGCTCATCTCCGCCTGAACCGCAAGGATGTCGTTGAAGTCCGTGGTTGTGAAGCCGTCAAGCCGCTCGTCCTCGAAGTTGATGTAGATGATCTGCTCCCAGTCTGTCCCGGAGGCTATCAGGTCCCGCACCAGCTTGTACAGCAGCGTTGACTTTCCGGCCCGACGCAATCCGACGACGACGTAGCTGGCGTTCAGGTCAAACACGTATTCGCGTTCCGTTATGCGGAATCTCTTTATAAGCTCATGCTGGTCGTAGATGACTTTTTTCAGCAGCTTGTGGTCCATGAAAGTGCCCTCTGTCGACTATATTCGACAAAAATATGCGGTTTCTGTCGAGTATAGTCGACAAAAACACCCAGTTTCTGTCGAGTATAATCGACAACACCTGGGCTGTCAAGCAATCCGGGCCTGTCGGGCGGCCTGCTGAGAACGACACTTTTTTCCGCGCAAGTTTGACCGGCAGCTGCCGATAAAAAATATGAGGTGCTAAATGATTAGAGGATGGTACATCGGTGCCAGCGGAATGAACGCCCAGCAGAACCGGCTGGACACGATTTCCAACAACCTGGCGAACGTTGACACGACAGGCTTCAAGAAGGACATTCCCGTGAGCAAGGAATTCAGCGAGCTTCTCCTGCGCAGGACAAAGGCGGATGGCGTTTACAAAACTCCTTTCGGCTCCGCCGACGTTGCCCCTGTGATCGGAAAGATCGGCCTGGGCGTTGAGACCAACGAGCTGTACACGGACTTCGACCAGGGGTCCTTCAAGTCTACCGATACCTCCACGGACTTCGCCCTGAGCGGCAAGGGCTTCTTTGTGGTCCAGACCCCGGACGGCGAGCGCTTTACCCGCAACGGCAATTTCCATCTCGGCAAAGAGGGAATTCTGTTGACCAAGGAAGGCTATCCGGTGATGGGGGAGAGCGGCCCCATCCACGTCAAGGACGACAAGTTCGTCGTGAACAAGGACGGCATGGTCTACAACGCCGACGACAACGGCCTGGTGGACCGCCTGAAGGTCGTCCGCTTTGACAACGAACGCTACCTCAAGAAGCAGGGCTCCTCATTCTGGAAGACCAACAACATCGCGGGCGACTACCACATCGCCGAGGGCAATGAGCGGCCCCAGGTCCTGCAGGCCTACACCGAGACCAGCAACGTCAACGTCGTCAACGAGATGGTGCAGATGATCGAGGTGAACCGCGCCTACGAGGCCAACCAGAAGTCCATCGAGACCGAGGACGACATGCTCGGCACCCTCTGGACCAAGACGACCGAAGTTCAGGTCTGATGTTCAGGGAAAAATTATCCGATAGTATAAGCAAGTAAGACAAGAAGAGGATGCAGTAATATGGTACGAAGCTTGTGGAACGCAGCGACCGGCATGAACGGCCAGCAGATGAACATAGACACTATCTCGAACAACCTCGCCAACGTCAACACGACGGGCTTCAAGCAGCACCGGGCGGAGTTCGAGGACCTGATGTACCAGACCGTCAAGAAGTCCGGCACCCCCGCCACCGAGGACACCGTTACCCCGGTCGGCCTGCAGCAGGGTACGGGCGTGAAGGTCGCCGCCACCCAGCGCATCATGACCCAGGGTTCGCTCCAGGCGACCGGCGTTGACACCGACATCGCCATCGTCGGAGACGGCTTTTTCCGCGTGGAGCAGTACGACGGCAGCTGGGCCTACACCCGCGACGGTTCCTTCAAGGTGGACTCCAACGGCCAGATGGTGAACGCCAACGGCCTCCGCCTGATTCCTGAGATCATCCTTCCCGAGGGCTTCCAGCTGGAGACCCTCGCCATAAGCAACGACGGCCGCGTGAACGTCCGTGTCAACGGCGGACTGGAGCCGGTGGAGGTGGGCCAGCTGGAGCTGTACCGCTTCCCCAACGAGGTGGGCCTGGAGAACCTGGGCGACAACCTCTACAAGGTGACCAACGCCTCCGGCGCGCCGATTGCCGGCCGCCCCGGATTCGAAGGCATGGGCGTGACCAAGCACAAGTTCCTTGAGATGAGCAACGTGTCCGTCGTCAACGAGATGGTGCAGATGATCGTCGCCCAGCGGGCCTACGAGTTCAACTCCAAGGCAATCCAGACGAGCGACAACATGCTCCAGACCGCCGTCGGAATCAAGCGCTAGGCAGGTAGGTAGATGGACGTACAGGGCATAGGCGGATACGCGACGACGAACTTCCTTTCCGACGGTACGGCCTCGGTGAACGCGGCCAGGAGCCAGAGCGAGCTCGGCAAGTTTGAGGACTTGGTCAAGTCCATGACCGCAAAGGACAAGGGCACTTCCGAAAAGAACG
>CAMJAJ010000312.1 GCA_946403565.1 uncultured Treponema sp.
GGCAGGCGGACGAGTTCAAGGTTCCCCGCATCTGCTTTGTCAACAAGATGGACCGCGTGGGCGCGGACTTCTTTGGCGCGATGAACGACGTGCGCGAGAAGTTCGGCGCGGAGACGGTCGCCCTGGAGATTCCCTGCGGGGCCGGACAGGACTTTGACGGCGTGATAGACCTCCTGAACATGAAGGAGATCCACTGGGATGCGGAAAGCGAAGGCGAGAAGTTCACCGTCGGCGAGATAAGCGACAAGTACCGGGCCGACGCTGAAGAATGGCGGGCCAAGCTGGTGGACACGGTCGCCTCCAACGACGACGAGCTTGCCGAGCTGTACCTGGACGGCCAGGAGATCACGACCGAGCAGCTGGTCGCCTCGCTCCGCAAGTCCACGATAAACCGCAGCGTCGTCCCATTCCTGTGCGGTTCCAGCCGTCACAACCAGGGCATCCAGCCGTTGATGGACGCGATCATCTCCTACCTTCCGTCCCCGGTCGAAGTTCCTCCGGCCGAAGGCGTGCACGTCAAGAAGCGGGGCGAGGAAGAAAAGATCCCGGTCACATGCGACCCCAACGCCAAGACCCCGATTGGCCTCGTGTTCAAGATCCAGTACGACCAGAACGCGGGCCTCCTGTGCTTCGTCCGCATGTACGCGGGCAAGATTACGAGCGGCATGCAGGTCTACAACGTCGGCAAGAAGAAGCGGGAACGCGTGAACCGCATCCTGCGCGTCAACGCGAAGAACATGGAGCAGGTGGACTCCGTCAGCGCCGGGGACATCGCGGTTTTCGTTGGCATGAAGCTGGCCCAGACCGGCGACTCGCTCGGCAGCGAGGGCATGCCCGTCCTGCTGGAAAGCGTGCAGTTCCCCGAACCGGTCATCTCCATCGCGATAGAACCCGAGACGATGAGCGACCGGCAGAAGCTTTTGGATACGCTGGAGATCCTGAGCCGGGAGGATCCGACCTTCACCCACCGCGAGGACGAGGAGACCGGCCAGCTCATCATCAGCGGCATGGGCGAGCTGCACCTGGACGTGCTGGTGACGAGGATACGCGACGACTTCAAGGTCTCCTGCCACGTCGGCTCGCCGCAGGTCACCTACCGCGAGGCGGTCACCGCGAGCGCGGACTACGACGAGAGCTACAGCCGCATGGTCGCGGGCAAGGAGAACACTGCCCGCCTGAGCCTGCATGTGGAGCCGCGTGAGACCGGGGCGGGCAACTCCTACGAGTGCACTGCCAAGCAGGGCGACATCCCCGACGAGATATTCGACGCAATCAAGCAGAGCATCGAGAGCAGCTTCATGTCGGGAATCAAGATGGGCTACCCCTGCACGGACACCGCGGTCACGGTGACGGCGGTCGGCTACGACGAACTTACTTCAACCACGTTCGCGTTCGAGGCCGCCGCCGCGGAGGCCTTTGACAAGGCCTGCTCTGCCGCCGCTCCGGCCCTGCTGGAGCCGGTCATGGCCGTGGACATTGAGAGCCCGTCGGAGTTCGTCGGCGAGGCGATGAGCCAGATAACCCAGCGGGGCGGCATGATAAGCAGTATGGACGACAAGTCCGGCGGCAACATCGTGCACGCCCAGGCCCCGATGGCCCGCATGTTCGGCTTTTCCACCGACCTACGCTCGGTCACCCAGGGCCGGGCGAGCTTCAGCATGTCGTTCAGCCACTTCCAGCCCAAGGCCTAGTCCGGGCGGGGTACGCCAGCCCTGGGGGCTGGCCGCCCGCCTCATGGGGGGGCACAGGCCGCCTGACGAGCGGCCTGTCCGGGCTGATTGCGGCCCGTGTTTTACGGGGCCGTTGGCTACAGCTTTGTGGGCCACGGGCCTGATTTGATTCTGTTAAGAGTTCCGCTCCCACTGTACATTTTCGCCATTTTATAGTACAGTATGGCTTTAGTATGCCGTTAAATCCATCTATCCACAAAGTTATGGTCATAGGCTCCGGTCCGATTGTCATCGGCCAGGCGGCCGAGTTTGACTACGCCGGAAGCCAGGCCTGCAAGGCCCTCAAGGAGCAGGGGCTCGAAGTCGTCCTTGTCAATTCCAATCCCGCAACCCTTATGACCGATCATTCCATGGCCGGTCATATCTATATAGAGCCGCTCATCCCCGAGACAATCGAACGGATCATCGAGAAGGAGAAGCCCGACTCCATCCTGTCTTCCCTGGGAGGACAGACGGGGCTCACCCTCTGCATGGAGCTTGCCAAGTCCGGCTTCCTGGAAAGCCACAACGTCCGCCTGCTCGGGGCCAAGCCTGAGACGATCGACAAGGCGGAGGACAGGCAGTTGTTCAAGGACACGATGGAGTCCATCGGGGAGCCATGCATTCCGAGCAAGGTGGTGACGAGCCTGGAGGACGCGCTGGACTACGCGGACAATGTGATCCACTATCCGGTCATCGTCCGTCCCGCCTTCACGCTCGGCGGAACTGGAGGCGGCATAGCGGCGAACCACGCCGAGCTTGAGGAGATAGCGCAGAACGGCCTGCACCGCTCCCCGATCCACCAGATTCTGGTGGAAAAGTGCGTCTCGGGCTGGAAGGAGATAGAGTTCGAGGTCATGCGCGACCACGCGGGCAACGTGCTCACCGTCTGTTCCATGGAGAACTTTGACCCGGTGGGCGTGCACACGGGGGATTCAATCG
>CAMJAJ010000313.1 GCA_946403565.1 uncultured Treponema sp.
AAGCTGGCGGACAATCCGCGCAATCATGAAATAGGGCGCGATGCAGCACGCCACGCTCAGGATGGCGAACAGCACGCTCACTACATACGGTCCCTTCTTTTCTCCAGTGAAATAAAGGATCCAGCTGACAAGGCCTTTTTTCGAAGGCCCTCCTGTGTTTCTGTCGGACATACAAACCTCACACTCGCTCGAAATTGCCATTGCGCTCTAGGCTGGTGCTAATAACAATGATTAGCATGTTGCAACACTGGCAGTATATATAACAGTGTTATATCTGTCAAGACGGTTAGCATAGATTACCTGAGATTTTGAGCGATATTTTGGGAATCGTTTGGGGCAGGGCGTTTGGTGGGGGCGGATTTTACGGCACGTTTGGGGCGAAGAGCTGAATCTTACGGCACGTTTGGGGCAGTGGCGGGAAGGCCGCTAGTCGGCGAAATGCATCAGGCTGTTCCAGCCGCCCCGGTAGAAGCGGAACATCTGGGAAAGGCCCCGCTCGGCCTCGGCCTTGGGGATGTCGCGCAGGATCAGGGTGAAGAAGGCCGAGAAGGTTCCCGTGATGACAATCTGCTCGATCAGCGGGTCTATGCGTTCGACCTGCGTCCCCTGGGATTCGAGCATGCTGTAGAAATCCTCCGTGGAGTCCATGTCCTTCTGGGCAATCTCCAGCAGGAAGTTCTCGTACCGGGTTCCGGCTGCCGACTTGAAGATGAGGCGGAAGGGAACCTTATGGTCCCAGATGTAGTCGAACATCTCCTTGAGGCCGGTGAAGGAATAGTTTTCCATCGAGGACTTCTGCTGCTCGGGCGGCATCTTTTCAAATTCCGAAAGGATCCGGTCGTAGATGTCCTGTATGTGGTCGGCATGCTCCTTCACAAGGGCGTCAAAAAGGTCCTCCTTGCTCTTGAAGTATCCGTAGAAGGCCCCGGTGGTGACTCCCGCGTTCTTTACGATCGAGCGCAGGGAGGCGCCTCCGAATCCCTTCGCAAGGAATTCTTCGACCGCGACCTCGAGGATTCTTTCCAGGGTTCCTGCCTCTTTCAATTCACTTCACCTTTTCCAGCACGGAGAGCCGCGCCTTGTATGAGCGGTAGCGTTCCAACAGGAGCGGGGTGCCGTCCAGGATGTCGCGTTCCGCCTCCCTGCCGCTCAGCTCCTCCAGCATCCTCGCCATCTCGGAAAGCTCCGTCGCGCCGATAAGCCGTGCGGAGGATTTGAGCGCATGGACCTGTATCTTGTAGTTCTTCCAGTCCTTGTCCGCCGCGTACTGCTCGATCTGGCAGGACTTCTCGTCAATCCAGTCATAGAATGCCTTCGCCGCCTGGAGGAACACGTCCTTGGAACCGCAGTTCTTCATGGCGGCTCCGATGTCCAGGTCGAACAGCTCGCCGAACAGCTCGTTCGCGGCGCCGGTGCTTACGCGGCGTTCCACCCCGTCCCAGCCGGACTTCACGTTCTGCACGAATCCTTTGTCCCCCGGCAGGACGATAAGCTCCTTCGGAAGCATGCTGCGGGCCGTGTGCTCAAGTTTCTTTGGGTCGACAGGCTTGGAAAGGTAGCCGTTGAATCCCGCCGCCAGGTACATCTCCTTGGCACCGCTCACCGCGTTCGCCGTCAGCGCGATTGCCGGGGTATCACGGTTCAACGAGGTCTGGTCGGAGCGGACCGCCGCCAGGAATTCCAGCCCGTCCATCTTCGGCATCAGGTGGTCTACGAAAAGGATCTGATAGGTGTTCGTGCGGGCAAGCTCCAGGCCTTCCGCGGCGCTCAGGGCCGTATCCATCTGTATGCGGGTTTTCTTCAGGAGTCCCTGCATCACCGTCAGGTTCATCGGGATGTCATCGACGATAAGGATGCGGGCATCCGGAGCCTGGAAGCTTTCGGAATAGCTGGTCGCCTCCTTGCTCAAGGCCTCCAGCGCCTCCTCATAGGTGCCGATCCGCTCCCAGCTGCGGACCTCCTGTTCAACGGTGAAAGCGAACGTGCTCCCCTTGCCGTACACGCTTTTCACGTCGAGCCTGCTTCCCAGCCGCGAGAGCAGGCCGGTCACGATGCTTATCCCCAGGCCGGTACCCTCGATGCTGCGGTTGCGCTTTTCTTCCACCCGCTCAAAGGGCTTGAACAGCTTGGGCAGGTCCTCTTCCTTTATTCCGATTCCGGTGTCCGCCACGCTGAAGGACAGCAGGACGTGCCTGTCATCCTTCTTTTCATATCCGACCTTGAACGTGACGGAACCCTCGTGGGTATATTTCGCGGCGTTCGTGAGGATGTTGACGACGCACTGCTTGATCCGGGTCTCGTCCCCGTGGAGCAGGTGGGGCATCTCCACATCGACATTGACGATGAAGTCCAGGCCCTTCTGGCGGGTCCTGATCGCCGTCATGTTGGTGATGTCGCTGATGACGGAGCGCAGGTCGTAGTCCGCGTTGATGATCTCAAGCTTGCCTGCCTCGATTTTGGAGAAGTCCAGTATGTCGTTTATGATGGCGAGCAGGGAACGGCCCGAGCTCTGGATGTCACGGGCATATCCCTTTATCGCATCCTCGTTCGACTCGCGCATGATCATCTCGTCCAGGCCCAGCACGGCGTTGATCGGCGTGCGGATCTCGTGGCTCATGCTGCTCAGGAAGTTTGATTT
>CAMJAJ010000314.1 GCA_946403565.1 uncultured Treponema sp.
TTTCATTGCCTTTCCCCACTTCGGCGACGATGAGCGGGGGATGTGGAACCATGAACGTAGCGACCAGCGGCATACAAGCACCTCCTGAAAGTTCGCGCTGAGCCTTTTATAGCACGAATCCGGCGGCCCTTTTCAAGCCGTGGGCCCGCCCCAGGTGTTCTACCCCTGCCTGTCTGCCCGCGCGGGCTCGCTGTCCTGCGTATCGGGGAAGTCCGCCGCAGAACCTTCCCAGCGTATCCGTCCTTTTTCCATGAGGATTATCCGGTCGCTCATCATCTTGGCTTCGCCGATGTCGTGCGTCACCATCACGGCGGTGAAAGCGGCCTTCCTCTGCAGGCTGCCAATCTCCTCCGCAAGCTTCCTCCGCATGGGCGCGTCCAGGGCCGAAAGCGGCTCGTCAAGGAGGACGAGCTTGGGCCGCACGATGAGCGTCCGCGCCAGGGCCACCCGCTGCGCCTCACCGCCGCTCAGGGTCTCCGGATAGCGCCGTGCGAGCTCCTGCATGTTGAACAGGCCCAGGAACTCCCGGGCCTGTTCACGGGCCTCCCGCTTTTTCATGCCCCTGCATTCCAGCCCGTAGGCAACGTTGTCCTCCGCGCTCATGTGCAGGAAGAGGGCCCCGCTCTGGAACACGAGGCCGCACTCCCGCTTTCCCGGCGGCAGGCCCGTTATGTCCCTTCCGTCCAGCAGTATCCGGGACTCCGGCTCCCGCGCGTCGGGCCTGAGGATTCCGGCGATCAGACGGAGCACCGTCGACTTGCCACAGCCGCTTGCGCCGACGATGCTGGTCATGCTGCCTTGTTCCGCCTGGAAGGAGATGTCCACGGCGATGCCGCCGGGGGACTGGCGGCCCCAGTCCTTATAGAGTCCGCTGCATTCAAGATAGGCCATGTTCCTCCTTCGCCCTGTTTGCCAGGCTGAACGCCAGGGCACACGTCAGGCCCAGGACCGTCCCCGCCACCGAGGCCTGCGTAAAGCGGTAGCTTCCGGCAAGCCGGTAGGTGAACAGCGAGAGCGTGTCGAACTTGTAGATGGAAAGGACGAGCGGCAGCGTCGCGTCGGAGCAGCTCATCGCGAAGCAGAAGCCCGCGCCGCTGATAAGCCCCCTCCGGCAGTAGGGCAGGACGACCCTGAACAGGCCATCCGTCCTGCAGGGGGAAAGCACCGCCGCCGCGTCCAGGACGGCATCAGGAATCTTCGCAAGGCAGGCGTGGACCTGCCTGAACGCGAAGGGCCAGTAGAGGGCGCTCTGGGCGAGCACCAGCTGGAGCGGGCTGCCCCTTCTGACGAGCATCGTCATCCCCAGTCCCATCAGCACGGAAGAGACCGCCAGCGGAAGGAGGGGAAGGGTGCGGAGGAGGGCGCTTCCGCTAAAGCGCGGCAGGCGCAAAAGCAGGGCAGGGACAAGGGAAGCCACGCTGCACATGACGGCCGTTCCCGCCGCCGTAAGCAGGGTGTTCCTGAACGCGCGATGGAAGCCGCCCATCGAAAGGACCTGGACCCACGCCGCCAGGGAGAAGGCCTTCTGACCTCCCGTCCTGGCCGTGAAGGAGCCTGAGACAATGGAAAGCAGGGGGAGCAGGAAGCATATCCCTATGACGGTGAAGAAGCCGAGCACAAGGGGTAGGTCCTTTTTCCCCAGCGGACGGACGGACGCATGAGCGCCTCGGAAGGAAAGCCCCTTGAGCCGTCTGGCCGCGTTCTCGGCCTTGGCGAGCAGCAGCAGGGCGGCCAGGGCCGATGCGCTTTCCAGCAGGGCCAGGAGGGCCGCCAGCCGAAAGTCCATCCGGCTCCGTCCGGCATGGTATATGGCGACCTCCAGCGTGGTACCCCCCGTCACCCCAAAGAGCAGCACGAACATGAAGGAGAAGAAGCAGTAGATGAAGACCGTTATCGCGCCGGAGATCACCGCCGGCAGCAGCTGGAAAAACGTGATGCCCAGGAAGCAGCGGGCCTCACTTGCGCCAAGGAGCCTCGCGCTGTCGGCCTGGTCCGTGTCCAGCTGCGACCAGGCGTCCGCGACGGAGGCCATGACGATGGGGAAGTTGTAGAAGCCCTGCGCCATCACCAGGCCCTTGAACGAGTAGAGGAGGTTCAGTTTCTTTCCCCCCGTGAGCAGGGCGAGCAGGCGGTTCACCTGGCCTGCCATGCCGAACGTCGAGATGAAGCCCAGCGCGATGATTAACGGCGGGACGCAGAGCGGTATGGCGGCACAGGAGGCCAGGAGCCTCCTGCCGGGGAACGACCGCCTGGCGACAAGGAAGGCCGCAGGGATTCCCACGGCGAGCGAGAGCAGCGTGGAGGCCGTGGCCTCGGCAAATGTGTAGCCCGTGATCCGCAGCAGCTGGAGCGCGCCATACGAGGCGGCGGCCCCCCCGGCAAAGGCATGGGACCATGCCTTTGCCAGCGGCAGGGCAAAGGAAAGGAGGGCCGCACAGAAGGCAAGGAGCGCGACGGCAATCCCGGCTCTCTGCACGGCGGCATAGACGGCCCTGCCGCCCCGGCCCGTCATTGGGAGACGATGCGTATGACGGCGTCCAGGAGCTTGTCGGTCCTGTCCCCCATCCCTTCAAGCGTCTTCCCGGGAATGGGGGCCGCCTCGACATAGCTCTGGGGCAGCGAGACCTCGCTG
>CAMJAJ010000315.1 GCA_946403565.1 uncultured Treponema sp.
ACGACCCGGCCTTCGGCGCACGGCCGGTCAAGCGGGCCATCCAGAACTACGTGGAAAACCCGCTGTCCAAGGCGCTGCTCGCGGGCCAGTTCACTGAGAACTCCACGATTACGGTGGACTCGGACGGGACGGCGCTTTTATTCAAATAGCCCTGGCGCGGGCATGCGGGAAGGGGTGGCCCCTACCGAGAGGAGGCGGGCAGGGGGGGGCCTTATGCGGCGGAGCTACCGGTTCCTGCCGTGCGGACCGCGATGAAACTGGCGGGGGAGGGCAGGCAACTGTGGTGCTGCCCGGCCCCTGCTGTTTTGCCTGTTATTTTGCCTGCACCACCTCCCAGTCGGCGGCGGAGCTCGGATGCCAGTCCAGGTTCCGCCGCTTCATTGTCCTGGTGACGGCGGAGCTCGTGATCCCCTCCGCGGCGAACGAGCTTCCATAATCCGACGTGGGTAGGCCCGTGGCATCCAGCCAGCGGCCGCTCTGTTCCACCGCCCTGCAGAAGGCCGCGTACTTGCTGTCCCAGTCGGTGGCATCCTTCTTGGGGTCCCGGAACAGGAACGCGTCAAGGACCTTCCTGTCCGTCCGCCCCCTGAGGAGCACGATGTCGGAGGGGGACAGGCGGCTCTTCTGGTTGTCCTGCCAGAAGTCCCAGGCGTTGTCCGACGAGTCCACGGCGCGGGAGGCCCGCCTGTCGCCGGAGTCCTCGTCCACCATGCCCTCCTGCGTCCAGTTGCCGGCCTCGTCCTTCATCTTGCGCAGGTGGACGGTGACGTAATCGCCCTGCTGCACTTCCACCGGCGGGAACGCGAACGCTTTCGCCTCGCCGTCGCCCGCGCTCAGGAGTTCCAGCCCGCTCAGGTTTCCGGCCTTGGCGCAGTACAGCCTGACGAACTCATACTTGTTCGCCTTGGACGAATAGGCATTCCGTAGCTCGCAGATGAGCAGGTCGGGGAGCCGGGCGTTGAAACCGTCGAACGTGATTGTGAAGCTCAGCGAGTTGCCGTCCGCGTCATGCGCGACGGCCTGCATGTCGTAGGAGGTCCCGATGCGGGTTTCCTCCGCGAAGGAGAGCCTGACGCTGCCGTCCCCGTCGCTTTCGCAGGAAACGTCGATGGCTTCTCCGCCTGCCGACGGGACGAGTCGTGCCTCCGTCACGGAAACCTCCTTGTCGAAGGTGAGCAGCATGCTGTCCTCGGCGTTGACCTCGAAGGCCCGCAGGACGGGCGGTGTCGCGCTTTTGATGATGAGGCCGCCTTCCCCCTCGCTTCCGCTTGCACTGGAACCGACGCTCCCCCCGTAGCTTTCGTTCTCGCCGAACCCTCCGTTTCCCATGCTGCATGAGATGGGGCCGACGGAAAGGACGCACAGCTCCAGGGCCGAAATGAATATGGCGCCGAGCACGCGCGCCAAAAACAGTGGGTGTTTCATACAATCCTCCACAGAATCTTTCAGACTCCCTTTGACCGCCGCCGGCTGGCAGTGCCGCCACGGGGCGCTGTGGGCGCAGCAGGGGTGCTGCGCTCGGTCTCACTCGCTGTGTGCCATCGAGGGCCGCCGCAACGCTTGCCGCGTTCGACAACGTTTGCCGCGGGCCGCGGTCAATGTTCGTCCGTGTAGGTATATATGCGGAGCCGGTGGGTTGTTCGCAACTTCTCCCGAAAAAAAACGGGCACCGGAGGGACGCCGAACATGCGACAAACGAGTTCCTGATTTGTGCCAAACGGACGGCAGGGGCCGCCTCCGGCCTGCGGGCGGATGTAGCGGACTTGTTTCCTTCCGAAACCGCTTGACAAGTATGCTTGGCAGAAGTATACTGCCGGAAGGCTGACAAGTGTACTTGGCAAACGCGCCAGTAAAGAAGCACGGCAGCACGCCCCGCTACAAAAGGGGCCGTGACTTTTGCAACTGGTTCTGGAGGTTTTATGGACTGGCACAAATTCCGGCGTTTCACGCTGACGGTCGCGCTGCTGCTCTTTCCCGTGACCATCTGGTATTTTTCGCCCTACCTGATCATCATGGCGGCATTGCAGCACGTCATCAACGGGAGCTTCATCACCTTCACGCTGATGTTCGTCCTGGGGATGTTTTTCGGCCGCCTCTGGTGCGGCTTCTTCTGCCCGACCGGGGGTATGTGCGAAACGTTTGCCCCGCACGACGCCAAGCAGGGCTGGCGCAATTACCTCAAATACGGCATCTGGTTCGTGTGGCTTTCTTTCGTGATCGTCTGCCACGTGCTGGGCAAAGGCGACTATACCGTCCAGCCGTTCTTCATGACCGACCACGGCATCTCGGTTTCAAACATCTACTGCTACATAATCTATTACGGCATCATCCTCCTCTTCCTGATTCCGGCCCTCATCCACGGGAAGCGGGCAAGCTGCCACTACATCTGCTGGATGGCTCCCTTCATGATCCTGGGCTACAAGGCCGGACGTGCCCTGCACCTGCCGCAGCTGTCGATTACGGCGAACGCGAAGGACTGCACGGGCTGCGGACGCTGCCGGAAGGCCTGCCCGATGAGCCTTGACGTTCCGGCGCAGGTGCAGAAGGGGCAGCTGCGGAATGCCGAATGCATCCTCTGCGGCGAGTGCGTGCATGCCTGCGGCAAATCCGTCCTGCGCTACCGGATGGGG
>CAMJAJ010000316.1 GCA_946403565.1 uncultured Treponema sp.
CGTCATAGGCCTTCCCAAGACGATAGACAACGACATAGAGAAGACGGACATGACCTTCGGCTTCCACACCGCGCTTGACGTGGCGACCGATGCCATAGACCGCATCCACACGACCGCCCACAGCCACAGCCGCATCATGGTGATCGAGGTGATGGGCCACAAGGCGGGCTGGCTGGGCCTGTACTCCGGCCTTGCCGGGGGCGGCGACGTCATCCTTATCCCGGAGATACCCTACGACATACAGTCCGTCGCCCAGAAGGCCATGGAGCGGCGGGACGCGGGCAAGAACTTCTCCATCATCGTGGTCGCCGAGGGGGCCAGGTCCAAGGACGAGGCCCTGCTGACCAAGAAGGAGTTCAAGAAGGCGCGGGCTGCCATGCCCTACTCCATCGCCTACCGCGTGGCCCACGAGCTGGAGGAGGCGACCCGGCTGGAATCCCGCGTCACCGTCCTGGGCTACCTGCAGCGGGGCGGCACGCCCTCCCCCTACGACCGGATCCTCGCCACCCAGTACGGGACGGCGGCGGCCCACTTCCTTGCGGAGGGGGACTTCGGAAAGCTGGTCGCGCTCCAGAACGGCAAGATCGTCGGCGTCCCGCTCGAGGAGGTCGCCGGCAAGGTGAAGAACGTTCCGCTGGACCACCCCATGGTCCAATGCGCCCGGGAGCTCGGAACCGGGCTGGGGGACTGACGTGGCAGGCACCGGACACAGCTTCAACTGCCACTTCTGCCCCGTCTGCAACGGGGCAGGCTGCATCGGCGAGATGCCGGGGATGGGCGGCCCCTTCGACAGCCGCAACTTCATCCACAACTGCGACGACTGGAACGAAATCGCGAGCGGCAGCGAGGCCGGGGAGCTTCCCCAGCTCAGGCTCGCCCCCATCACGGGCGCGATTGAGAACGTGGGCTACCCAGACGAGCGGGCCTTCTACCTGGACCTGATCCGCTTCGCCTGCGGGCGGGGCATACGCCTTTCAATCGGCGACGGCACGCCGGACTTCAAGCTCCAGTACGGCATAGAGGCCGTGCGGGAACAGCAGAAGCAGGACCCGGACACGCGGGCCGCCGTCTTCATCAAGCCCTACCCCAACGCCAAGATACTGGAACGTTCGGCCTGGGCAGACGGCGTGGCCGAGATCTTCGGCATAGACATAGATGCGTACAACATCATCACGATGCGGAACCTCGTACACCTGGAGCAGAAGAGCCCCGCCATGCTGCTCGAGCTCAAGAAGGAGTTCAATGCGCGGGGGGCCATGTTCGCCATAAAAGGCGTGTTCAAGGACGAGGACATAGAGACCGTGAAGGAGGTCAAGCCCGACATCATCTACGTGTCCAACCACGGAGGCCGCGTGGAGACCCGCGAGGGCAGCACGGCCCGCTTCCTGGAGGAGCACGCCGCCGTCCTGCGGGGCAGCTGCCACAAGCTCTGGGTTGACGGGGGAATCAGGCTCAGCTCCCAGATGCGCAAGGCCGCCAGCTACGGGGTGGACACGGTGCTCCTGGGCCGTCCCATCGTCAGCGCGCTCTGCAGCGAGAAGGCCGGCGAGGAGCGGCCCGTACTCCTGGCGTAATTCTATGAGGCAGCTCCACAGGTCCAGGCGGACATCTGGAGCTGGCCTCCCGGCATCGCAGTTCCAAGGCCTCCCGGTTTACTATGGGGCTGGCCTCCTGAGCTAATTTTTAGCTAAAAAACAGATTTTACTTTACATTTTACCTAAACATCGCTACACTTGAGCCATGATGATGCAGAACTTCGAAGACAGGCTCGCCCTGCTCCGCGCGGAGCACGAGGCCCTCATACGGATGCCGAACACGCCGGTGTACCCAGGCAACGGCATTTTCCTCCGCTACAGGAACCCCGTCGTGACGGCGTCCCACACGCCGCTCGACTGGCGCTACGACCTGAACAAGCAGACGAACCCCTACCTCATGGAGCGGATGGGCATAAACGCTGCCTTCAACGCGGGGGCAATAAAGCTGGACGGCAGATACTGCCTGGTCGTCCGTGTGGAGGGGGCCGACCGCAAGTCCTTCTTTGCCGTCGCGGAAAGCCCCAACGGGATAGACGGCTTCGAGTTCAAGGGCCTCCCCATCCTCCTGCCCCAGACCGATGACCCGGACACCAACGTCTACGACATGCGGTTGACGCAGCACGAGGACGGCTGGATCTACGGCCTCTTCTGCAGCGAGCGCAAGGACAGGGCCGCGCCCGCGGGGGACACCTCGTCCGCCACTGCCGCCGCCGGAATCGTCAGGACCAAGGACCTCGTGCACTGGGAGCGCCTTCCCGACCTCAAGAGCAGGAGCTGCCAGCAGCGCAACGTTGTGCTGCACCCGGAGTTCGTGGACGGCAAGTACCTGCTGTTCACCAGGCCCCAGGACGGCTTCATCGAGACGGGCTCGGGCGGCGGCATCTGCGCGGGATTCAGCGACAGCATGGAGGGGGCCGAGGTCAAGGACGAGAAGATAATCGACCCAAAGGTCTACCACACGATAAAGGAAGTGAAGAACGGAGGCGGGGCCGTCCCCATAAAGACCGCGAAGGGCTGGCTCTTCATCGCGCACGGGGTGCGGAACACCGCGGCGGGACTGCGCTACGTGCTGTACGCGTTTGCCACGGAC
>CAMJAJ010000317.1 GCA_946403565.1 uncultured Treponema sp.
GAGCCTGTTTCAAAAGTCGGTCACTTTTGAAACAGGCTTGCAAGAATCACCACTTGCGATTCTTGAGGGTAATTTTGTCCAGTTTCAAAAGTCCGCTGGACTTTTGAAACTGCCTCACCTCAGAAAAACGCGCAAGGCGCGACTTTTCGAGGTTCCCTTATGAGTTTCCTCAATAGATTCCGGTTATGATGGGGTCCGTCCAGTAGGAGCTGTAGCTCGACTCCCGCGTGGAGGATTCCTCCCAGAGCGTCTGCATGCAGTAGCTCCTCGGCCGGCGGACAACCCGGTTGTTGGACATGGAAGGCTTTATCGCCTTCTCGCCCCTGCTGTAGACTATGTGGCGGTTGTCCATGTTGCCAAAGTAGTAGTCCGCGCAGTCATCCCTGCTGGGAAAGCCGTCATAGTTTAAACCGCAGGCAAGGGCAAGGTCAACAGGGAACCAGCCGAAATCCTCAAGATAGATTTCCGTCCAGCTGTGGGTATGGCACACCCCCTTCTCATCCACGACCACTCCCGTCAGCTGCACGGACGGAATGCCGCTGCTCCTGCACAGGGCCGCGTACACGGCGGCGAAGTCAAAGCAGTCTCCGGACTTGTGCTTGAGCAGGTCGACGGGGTCGGCCATGCCCCCGCGGAGGACGGCCTGCACCTTGAAGCTTTCCCGCATGTAGTCATAGAGCAGCCTCGCCTTCCGCAGGAAGTTCTTCTCCTTCCCCACCAGCTCGGCGGACAGGGCGGTCACCAGCTTGTTTTCCGCCGGAACCTGCCGGTCGGCGGCCAGATAGGACCTGTAGAGGTTCAAGGTCTCAGGCGAATAGGACGGGAGCTTCTTTTCGTTCACCGTGGACTCCACGCCGTACACCGTTATGACCGCGCTCGCCGAGAAGGACTGCTTGTTCCCCTTGCCGGACATCTCGCGGGTCCTGAACACGATCTCGCCCCGGTCGTTGTCGATCAGCGAGTCGGGCTTGACCTCCCGGTACACGGCGGAAGGCTGTGCCGCCGACAGCTCCGGACGGGGCATGAAGAGCGTTATCTCGCCCAGGACCGCCTCCTGTTCGTTCTCTATGTCGAGGGCCGTCTGCACGACATAGACCGTCCTGCCGCCGTACACCTTCTTTCCGGCCCCGGTGGAGACCTTGAACGGATAGCCCTGGCTCGTCCCTTTTGAGGTCCGCACCGAGAGGATTCCCGACGCGGCCCCGTCCGGAACGCGCACCCGTATCTCGTTGTCGCTCCAGTAGTTCCAGGGGTACTCGCAGGAGGAGGCCAGCAGCAGGGAATCAAGCTCGCCCTGGGGGGCGGCGGACTGGGTCCTGTTCACGGTGAAGAGGATATCCGAAGAAAGGCGGGACACGCCGAAATTGGAGCCCTTGATGCTTATCAGGTCGCCGGGGGCGGCCTCCGCCGGTTCCACGCTGGAAATGAGGGGGATGCTGCCCTTCAGGTCGGTCCGGACGCCCTCGGGGATGTTGGACCTGTTGGCAAAGAAGGAGGGGTCGGACTCTCCCCGCCTGGTCACGACCTTCACCAGGCCGTCCTGCACGTTGTAGGGGATGGTGAGGCGTATCTCGCTGTCGCTCCAGGAAAGGTAGTGGCTGGAGGTGACCCTGAAGCCCGCGATGCTGACGTAGGACTCGTCCTGCTCATCGCCAAAGCCCGTGCCACGTATCGTCATCAGCTCCTCGCTGGAACCTATCGCCGGATTGATGGAACTGATGACGGCCTTCTTGCTCTTCAAGCTCTCCATTCCAAGGATCGAGCTTGCGACTATGGCGAGGATCACGACAGAAAAAAAAGAGCCAAAGCGTACGGACGCTTTGGTTCTCAGGAGTCTTTGGTAAGACTTGAAAAGGCTCACGTCGGACTACTCTTATTTTCCTATTTCAATGGTAAAGAGAGGCGACGACACATGGAGAAAAAAACTTGAGTCTTTCTCCTTGGCGTTGACGGCCTCGGACTCCACGGGAAGGAAGACGTCGTAGCTGGTCAGGGCGAGAGAGGCCGCAGACTGGGAGGAAACTGCGGACACCGGACGCGCAAGGGCGGGAGCCGCCACATCCACCTCGGGATTGGCCGTCACGACGGGTGAAGCGAAGGGGCCCATGGGAGAGGCGGCGACCGGCTGCACCTGGCTGTCGTTGGCAAGGAAGCCAACCACGCTGGCGGGGCTGACAGAACCTTCAACCTGCAGGTCGGCAGGCATATCGAGCGAGGTCATCCGTGCGACCGGCTTGAACTCTGACTGAATGACGGTCTTGGTCTTGGTCGGCATGACGGCGGCAATGACGGCCGCGGCAGCAGAACCGACGAGCACGTCCTTGAGGACGCTCTTGGCACCGTCGCCCAAGGTAAGCGGCTTGAGGACCCGCTTGTAGGAAAGGCGGGACTGGA
The DNA here is from genome assembly GCA_946403565.1 of uncultured Treponema sp. The sequence continues at coordinate 2,395 of CAMJAJ010000317.1, forward strand.
GGCGAGCGAAGCTGGACTCCATGTCACGCTCGCTCATGGAGATGCTGTCGCTGTCAGCCTTAAGCAGCTCGCGGGCCTTCTCCAGCTTCTTGAGCGCGGCCTGGCACTTGGGGCACGCCTTCAAGTGCTCTTCATACTGGGCCTTGTACTCCTCAGCAAGCTCCCCGTCGAGGTAAACTGAATGCAGGTCTTTGTTAGGACAGGTAAACATCTTCTTCTCCTAT
>CAMJAJ010000318.1 GCA_946403565.1 uncultured Treponema sp.
ACCAGAAGGACCTCCAGGAGACCCGCAGGAAGCTCCGCGAATACATTATGACCCATGACAAGATAGTCGGCCTGAGCGCGCCCGGGCTTACGGTCACGGACATGGACCTGAGCGGCAAGAAGTTCTTCGGATGCAACATGCAGCACTGCATCTTTACGAACGTCAACGCCACCGAGCTGCGGATGCGGATGTGCATGTTCGACTTTTCGACGATAACGGACTGCAACATGATAAAGTGCAATATGCAGTTCTCTTCCCTGTCGGGATCCAAGCTCGTCCATGCCATCTTCACCGGCAGCGACTTCATACACAACAATATGAACGGGGTCACCGCCTACCAGTGCAGCTTTGATGACAGCGACATGTACAACACCCGCTTCATCAAGTCGGTGCTGATAAACACCTCGATGAACAACTGCAACCTGAAGAAATCCGTGTTCTACGGGGCCGTCAGGGATGGGGTTTCGTTCAAGCAGTCCAATACGGGGGAGGCGCTCTTTGACCGCAACAAGGGCGGGCTCATGGGCGATGCCGACGGCTTGCTTGACGATGGACTTGAGAGGAACCAGGACCTATGAAGATATATTTCAACCTCTGCCTGGAAGGCTTCACGAACTGCTACGTGGTGGTCAACGACGACCCCGCGGTCATGGAGGCGCTCATCATAGACCCGGGCAAGATAAGCAGCGAGATAATCGAGCAGATAGAGCGCGGACGCTACGAGTTGACCGGGGTGCTGATCACCCACAACCATACCGGCCATGTGAAGGGGCTTTCCACCCTGAAGAAGATCTATTCCCCCTATGTCTATGCCGCGGACTACGATGTGGGCGGTGAGAAGTCGGTCGTCCTGAGGGGCAGCGGGGAAATCGAGGTCGCGGGACTCAACGTCAAGTACTACTCGGTGCCGGGCCACAGCTCGGACAGCATGGTCTACCGGATAGGCAACGTCCTCTTCACCGGGGACACGATTACATCGGGAATCATCGGGGAGACCTCCAGCAAGTACTCCCAGAAGCTTTTGCGGGACAACATAATAGAGAAGATATACTCCCAGATGCCCACGACCGTGCTCATGCCCGGCCATGGACCGCCTTCCACGATAGAAGGCGAGAAGCAGTTCAACCTGGATATCCCCTACAAGCCCAGCTAGGACTGCGGGCCGGCGGGCTGCTGGCCGCCGAACTCGTCCTTGAGGATTGCCATGGAACGGCATTCCTCGGCGCGGTCGGGGGAGCAGCTGGCTTCAACGAAGCCGGGCTTTTGGTACTCGTCGCGCGAGGCTATCTCCTCCGCGGGAACCTGGCCCGGATGGAAGAGCAGTTCCAGGGGCCTGCCCGTGCGGTCTGCCAGCGCGATGAGCTTGGGCAGGACGGGGCGCAGGTTCCCTTCGGTCATGGCCCCGCTGAAGAAGACCCCGGAAAGGTAAGTGGGGGTCATGCCCAGCTTCCGCAGGCCCCGTTTGACCCGGACGGAAAGCAGGTTCAGCACGTCGCATTTCACGACGTTCGCCGGATTGATGTTCCGGTAGACCGCCGGGGTGGAAAGGTAGGGAAGCAGGGGGTCCTCGGTGTTCCGTATGCAGGACAGCGTGCAGCCGTCCCGCTGCAGGTCCGCCACCGTATCCATCAGCGCGTCAAAGAAGACCGGTATGTGGTGGGGGTGCTGGTGGCTGTCCAGGAAGACCGCCTCCCGGTCAAAAAGCCCGGTCGCAAGGCAGCGGCGCACCTGGGCGGCAAGCTCCACGGCGAGCTGGGCGCGAATCCTGCCCCGCTTCCACGGCAGGAAGGAGTCCGCCAGAAGCGACGACCAGGACACCTTGAAGAGCCCCTTCCCGTCCACCAGGTCCCGCAGCTGTTCCGCGTTGCTCACGGGGCGGCCCTCCATGACGTTCAGGTGCACGGAGAGCGTGGGTTTGAAGGGGAAGGAGGGCAGGGCTTCCCGGTACAGCTCCATACATTCGTCAAAGCAGGAGATGTTGGGAATGACGCTCAGCGAGTCCACCTTGCCCTTGCGGCACAGCTCCACTATGTCCTTGGAGGAGGATACGGCTAGGGCGAAGTCATCGGCGTGGAAACTGACCATTCCTAAGCAGGCTCCCGGGAGCTAGTCCATGTAGTAGGTTTTGATCGGCGGGAAGCCGTTGAAGGCGACGCTGGCGTAGGTGGAGGTGTACGCCCCGGTGGAAAGCCAGTAGAGCTTGTCCCCCGCCTTCAGGTTGACGGGCAGCCGGTACTTGAAGTCCTCGTACATGATGTCCGCGCTGTCGCAGGTGGGGCCGGCCAGGATGACCTCGCCCTCCTTCGCGTCGGGAGCGTCCTTGGAGCTGATGACCGGGTACTTGATGGACTCGCCCATCGTCTCCACCAGGCCGTTGAACTTGCCTGCGTCCACGTAGACCCAGCGCTGCAGGGCTGTGTTGTTCTTGCGGCTGACCAGGATGACCTCGCTCGTGAGGATTCCGCAGTCGCCGACGAGGGAACGGCCCGGCTCCAGTATGATCTGGGGCATGTCGTCGCCGAAGTCCTCCCGCAGGTAGCGGGTTATCTCGGAGGCGTAGGTCTCAAGCTCGTTGGCGGGGCTGATGTAGTGGGCGGGGAATCCTCCTCCCA
>CAMJAJ010000319.1 GCA_946403565.1 uncultured Treponema sp.
GCCGCCGCTCCCCCCGGAACCGCCCGTGAAGAGCCTGACCAAGGCATCCGTGTCACCGGAGTTGCTGTACCGCAGTACGTCGTCAAAGGAAACGCTGCCGCCGGAAGGAGAGGAGCCGCCATAGGTTCCCCCATAGCCATGGTCAGACCCGCCGTTACCGGGGCAGGCGGTCAGGAGCAGGATCACTGCAATCAGACAAAGAGCTGCTTCCCCTCCCCTCGTACGCTTTGCCAACTGATGAAACACCATTGCAACTACCGTCCTACATAACACACATGCCCCAAGGCTCTGGCCGCCGGAACACCCGACGGCTGCTGTCATTATAGCAGCTTTTTCCAGATCCTGTAAGCTGTCCGCAAAGACTTTTGAGGAATTTCTGCCCTTCCTGTCAGCACCGTTCACGTCCCTGACAGGACAGCAGCCGCTTTACAAGCATAAAGCAACCGCTTTACGGACTTAAAGAAGCAGCTTTACCGGCATAAAGCAGCAGCTTTACCGGCATAAAGCAGCAGCTTTACGGACTTAAAGAAGCTGCTTTACGGAGCTAAAGCGGCAACGTTACTTCACGCCAGAGACAGACCGCCGGCGTTATCCTCGCTTGAAAAAAGGCCGATATATACGGTAATATGGAAGATTATAGAAAGCATCCCGGAGGATATATGAAAAAGCTTCTCTGCATATTCGCTTCCGCCCTCGCGGCCGGAAGCCTGGCCTGGGCGCTCGGAGTCGACGAGCCGGAGATACAGAGCGCGGGCTCGGACACGATCCAGTTTGAAAACTACGCGGGCCCCCATGCGGTCATAGAGACGGCTGCGGCAATCACCAATATCGGAACGCAGCTGGGACTGGTGGTGGCCCAGGACCTGACATCCCCGACAACCGCAGGAGCCGGGGGCAAGTACACGGTCATTCATGCCGTTGACCCGGAGACGGAGGGAGGACTTGACGCAGACATCATGCTCCTGAACCCCAACGCCGGGGTTGACCACATCAAGAACCTCCGCCGCATCATCACCGGTTATCTGGAAGCGGCCTACGGCTACGAGCGCGAGGACGCCAGCACCATCGCGACCTTCGTCACGGTCTACAATGCCGTCTACCGGGGGCAGATGGACTACTTTGCGGAGAAATACAAGGGCACCGTCCTGGACGAGCTTGACGAGGAGAAGGTCGGACTCAGCACGATATGGTCGGAATGGCCGGGCAACACGCAGATCGTCATTCCGCTGAACGACCCCGAGGGCGGCATCTCCTCCGTGGACACGACCACCATCAGCGACGAGCAGGTCGTGGAGGCGCTCAGGCAGGACGAGGACAAGGGTATCGAAGCCCGCCAGAGCATGGTGGAGATAAAGGAGAAGGAGGCCGAGACCGCGACACAGAAGGCGCAGGAGGCCCAGAAAGAGGCCACGGTGCAGAAGGTCGCGGCGGCCAACGCGGAGACCGAGGAAGAGGCCCGCGAGGCGCTGGAAAAGGCCGAGGAGGCCGCCCAGACGGCAACCAAGGAGCAGCAGCTCGCCGACCGGAAGAACTATGAGGTGCAGGAGGAGCGCAAGGACATCGCCGAGGACCTGCCCAAGCCCGCCCCCGAGCCGGACACCTCAAGCTACGTCACCGGCCTGTTCGGTGCCGACGACAGGAGCGGCCTCTACCGGCTCATGACCGTCGACGGAAACACGGGAGACGTCGTGCGTTCCTCCCCGGTCACCGAAATCAGGGGCAAGAGCGTCTACCTGGTGGAGGACGTGAGCGTGGAGCAGGAGGACGGCTCACGCGAAAAATACGCCAACCTCTACCTGGCCATCTGCGGAAACAACGACGGACACTCCGCCGTCCGGCTCTGCCTCATCGACAGCTCCAGCCTGGAAATCGTCGGCCAGAGCAGCGAGATCCTCTCCGAGTCCAGCGAGCTCGTGCGCTCCGGCGACCGCTTCTACGTCGTCATGGAGCAGGACGGCTACGCCTATGTCGCCATGTATGACAAGAACCTCACGCTGCAGGCCCAAAGCTCCATCGAGGTGAAGGCAACCACGCCGCTCAACCTGATCAGCTTCGGCCTCCTGGTCACCTCAGAGGACGGAGACCCCCTCCTGCTGAGCACCGACACGCTCGAAGAGGTCTGGTAGCCTCCCGGCAGCGCTATCGCGGGTCTTTCCATCCCCCGATGCAGGGCGTCAGGGGATGAGCCCCCTCGGTACGAATAGAAAAAGCCCGTCCCCGAAGGGGCGGGCTTCTCCAGAGGCCAGTGGCTGCGCCAGAAAGCTAGCGGTTCTGCCGGTCTGCCTTGGTCTGGCAGTCGATGCAGAGGGCGGCGTACGGAATGGCTTCCAGCCGTCCCACCGCTATCTCCTTTCCGCAGCCCTTGCAGATTCCGAAGCTTCCGTTCTTGATCCGCTCAAGCGCATTGTCTATCATCGTCAGCCTCCTGCTGGAGGCCTCGCTCAGCGAGTTGAGCAGGGTTCCGTCTATCCGGTCGGCCGCACGGTCCGCCTCATCGCCGGTCTCCACCGTGCCGACCAGGCGCTGCATCTCCTCGTTCTGGTCGGTAAGGCTTGCCATGATTTCATTTCGTTCCTCTATAAGTGCCTTTCGGGATTTTTCAATAAAA
>CAMJAJ010000320.1 GCA_946403565.1 uncultured Treponema sp.
AGAAGGTCATACAGGGCTATGTCCCCGGCTTCCACATTGTGCTGGGGCCCATACTGGAGAACGGCAGGGTCACGCTGAGTGTGGAGGTGACGGGGGGCGGTGACTACCTGCCCAAATATGCGGGGAACCTGGACATAATCACCTGCGCCGCCGTCAAGATTGCGACGGAGTACGCGCTCAAGAAGGGCTACGGGAACAATGGGGATGGAAGGAATTAAGGTTTTTGACGCGACTCTCCGCGACGGCAGCCATGCCATAAAGCACCAGTACACGGAGGAGAACATACGGGACTACTGCCGCACGATGGACGGGGCGGGTATGGACGCGATAGTCGTGGGGCACGGGAACGGCCTGGGGGCTTCATCCTTGCAGGTGGGGCTCTCCCGCCTCTCCGACTCAGAGATGCTCAGGATAGCCCGCGAGAACCTGCACGAGCCCCGCCGTGGATGCGGGCGTGGACCTTTTCAAAATAGGCTGCCACTGCACAGAGACAAACATTACCCGCCAGCACATCGAATACCTTGTGAAGGCGGGCAAGGAAGTCTACGGAGCGATGATGATGTACCACCTCGCCGATGACAAGACACTGCTTGAGCAGGCCTTGCAGCTGGAGTCCTACGGTGCTTCCGGGATCATACTGATGGACAGCGCGGGGGCTTCCACCCCGGAGATGGTGAGGGGCACCGTGAGCCTCCTTGCAGAAAAGCTCAAGTGCCGCAGCGGATTCCACGCCCACAACAACCTTGGCCTTGCCGTTGCTAACACGTACACGGCGATACAGTGCGGCGCGACAATCATAGACGGTACGATACGGGGCTTCGGCGCGGGGGCGGGCAACTGCCAGCTGGAGGCAATCGTCGCCCTGCTCAAGAAAGAGGGAATTCCCTGCAACGCCGACCTCTACAAGATGATGGACGCGAGCGAGGCATACGTCGCCCATTGGTGGAAGCAGGACAAGGGAGTGGACGACATCAGCATCGTGAACGGGATGGCGGGCGTGTTCTCCGGCTTCAAGCATCACGTGCAGAACGCCGCCGCCTGCTTCGGCGTGGATGCCCGGGACATCCTCATGGAACTGGGGCGGCGGAAAGCCGTCGCGGGGCAGGAGGACATGATTGTCGAGGTCGCCAAGCACCTTCAGGACAAGAAGAACACGAAGCAATAGAACGAGGTACAACAACTGCGTATGGACAAGCTGCAAATAGGCACCTGGGCGGAGATGCCCTCTGCCTACGTCACGAACGTCATGGCCAAGGCCGGGTTCGACTTTTCAATCATAGACATGGAGCACGGGGTCATAGACTTCAATATCGCGCAGGACATGGTCTTTGCCGCCCATGCGGAGGGCAAGGGAGCCTACATCCGCGTCCCCGCCATAGAGGAGTCCTGGGTTACGCGGACGCTGGACACGGGCTGCGACGGCATCATATTCCCGCAGGTGAAGGGTCTCGCCGACGCAAAGGAAGCCGTCCGCCTCTGCTGTTTTGCCCCCGAGGGGGAGCGGGGATTCAATCCCTTCGTTCCAGCGGGCGGCTATCACAAGGTGAGCGCAGATTACTTTGCGAAGGAGAACAGGCGGATACAGATTGGCCTCATCCTTGAGGGAACAGAGACTTTCTCCCAGCTGGACGAAATACTGAAGCTGCCGCAGATTTCCGTGCTCTACGTCGGCCAGTACGACCTTTCCATTGCGCTCGGCATTCCCGGTGACGTTGCAAACCAGAAAGTCCTGGACTTGATGGCGCTGACAGCCAAGAAAGCATCCGCCGCAGGCAAGTCCGCGGGATGCATGGTTCACAGCGTCAAGGAAGCGAAAGACGTCATCGCGCAGGGCTTCTCCTTCGTCGTCTACAAGGTGGACTGCGGCATCCTCTACGATTGCATTCACGATTTTACCGAAGGAGTGCGGAATGATTAAGCTCTCCGATTATCTGGTCAGATTCTTCGAGGACAAGGGTGTCACGGACATCTTCATGCTGACAGGGGGCGGCTGCATGCACCTGCAGGATTCCTTCGGCCGCTCCAAGAAAATCACCTATACCTGCACCGAGCATGAGCAGGCTGCCGCGATGGCGGCGGAGGCCTACTCCAAGATGAAAAACTCTCTCGGCCTCGTCCTGACGACGAGCGGTCCCGGTGCGACGAATACCCTGACCGGTATGCTGGACTGCTGGCAGGATTCCACGCCGGTCGTGTTCCTCTTCGGTCAGGCAAAGAGCAGCCAGACCATCAGGCGGGCGGGTATTCCCGGGCTCAGGCAGTTCGGCGTGCAGGAAGCCGACATCATTCCGGTCGTCACGCCGATGACCAAGTTCGCCGTCGAAGTGGACGACGCGAAGAAGATACGCTATTACCTTGAGAAAGCCGTATACGAAGCTACTCACGGCAGGCCCGGCCCGGTCGCCCTGAGCATTCCGCTCGACATACAGGGGGCGATGATAGATGAGACCGGGCTGGAAGGATATACCCCCCCTGCCACAGGCAAACCCGCTCCGTCGGAGGACGATGTTGCCTACGTGCTGGATGCCCTGTCCAAGGCCGAGCGTCCTGTCATCGTCGCGGGGCATGGGGTCAGACTAGCTGATGCCTGCCCGGAGCTTAAGAACC
>CAMJAJ010000321.1 GCA_946403565.1 uncultured Treponema sp.
CTTGTCGTCCTTGATGTGGTCCTCTATCATCTTCTGTCCGGCAGAAGAACACATGTAGGTGTAGTGGGTGGAATAGACCACTCCGTCTACCTTTCCCAGTTCCTCCGCGACCTTTTCAACGTCAACTGTTCCGGCAATGTTCGTGCCGCAGTGACATACGAAAACTCCTATTCTTTCCATACTGCCACTCCTTACTTGCGGTACTTCCTGAACGCGCTGACGATGGCCTGCTGCGGCAGCTCGTCGTCAACCTTGGACAGCTCGGCGACGGCCTCCGGGGTCAGGTGCTGGGGGCCGCGCTTGCGCTCCACGACCATCCTGACGGCCTCGATCAGCTTTGCCGGCTCCACCTGGCGCGGGCAGCGCTCCAGGCAGGCGAAGCATGACAGGCAGGCGTAGATGGACTTGGTCTGGAGCAGGGGCGCTATCTCGCCATTTTCCACCATCTGCACGAACTGGTGCGGGTGGTACTCCATCGCGTCGTAGTTGGGGCAGGTGGCGGAACACTTGCCGCACACCATGCACTTCTTGGGGTTGACACCGCTTATGGAAAGGAGCTGGCTCTTTATCTCTTCACATTCGCTCTTAAGCATTCGCAGCCTCCTTCACGCCGAGGGCCTCTGCCAGAAGCTCGGTGAAATAGATTACGTCGAGTTTGCTCTCGCCCCTGTGCTTGATGAGGTTGTAGCGGCAGAGGGGGCAGCTCGTGACGAGGAAGTCCGCACCGCAGTCCTCGGCGTTGGCGAGTATGGCGGCGGCCCGCTTCTCGGGAATGGACGCATCCTCAAAGCCTGCGTATGCGCCGCAGCACTCGTTCCGCTGGGCATAGATGACGGGGGTACCGCCGATGGCCTTGATGAAGTCCTCGATGATCTGCGGGTTCTCCGGGTCGTCGAACTGGAGGACCTTGCCGGGGCGCAGGAGCAGGCAGCCGTAGTAGGCGCCGATCTTCTTTCCCTTGAAGGGGTTCTTCACGGCCTGCTTCACCTTGTCCCAGCCCACCACGTCGCGGAGGACTTCCAGGAAGTGGACGACCTTGGTTTCGCCGTGGTATTCGATGTCATCGTGCTTCAGGTAGTTGTTCACCTTCAGGATGACGTTCTCATCATTCTGCATATCGTCGTTCACCTGCTTCAAGACATTGTAGCAGGCCGAGCAGAGCGTCACTAAATCATGCCCGGAGGATTTTGCATCGGCGAGCGCACGGACGGACGAAAGCTTGGTCGCTATCTCGTCCTTGGCAAGAGGGTAGGTTCCTCCGCAGCACTGCCAGTCAGGAATCTCCTCGAGAGTAAACCCCAATGCTTCCGCTGACTTTCGTGCCCAGGCGTCAAGGTCCTTCGCCTTGTTCTTGAGCGTGCAGCCGGGGAAGTAGGAGTAGGTGATGTTATTATCCATCTTTACATCCTTGTATGTAATACTTGTGCATTACGTACAGGACATAATACACAGCCTAAAGATTCGTATAAAACAGATTTCCCGCTATTCTCCCAAAACAGGAAAACTGAGTCACCCGGGGCCTCAGCCATAAGGCACCCGGGTAGTATAGGGCGACCCCTATTTCTTCACGCCCGCCATCTCTTCCGGGTGGAACACTTCGTCGAACTTCTCCGCCGTCAGGAAGCCCAGGCTCACGCAGGCCTCCTTGAGCGAGATGTTCTTCTCGTATGCCAGGTGGGAAGTCTTCGCCGCGTTCTCATAGCCTATGTAGGGGTTGAGCGCGGTCACGAGCATCAGGGAGTTGTGCAGGTTGTAGTGCATCTTCTCCTTGTTTGCGGTGATTCCGACGGCGCAGTTGTTGTTGAAGCTGACCATGACTTCTGCAAGCAGGCGGACTGACTGCAGGAAGTTGTAGGCGATGACCGGCATGAAGACGTTCAGCTCGAAGTTGCCCTGGGATGCCGCCACGCCGACCGCGGTGTCGTTTCCCATGACCTGCACGGCGACCATCGTCATGGCCTCGCACTGGGTCGGGTTCACCTTGCCCGGCATGATGGAAGATCCCGGCTCGTTCTCGGGGATGTGGATCTCACCGAGGCCGTCGCGGGGACCGGAGGCCAGCCAGCGCACGTCGTTGGCGATCTTCATCAGGTCGGCGGCGAGGGCCTTGAGCCCGCCGTGGGCAAAGGCGACCTCGTCCTTGCTGGAAAGCGCGTGGAACTTGTTGGGTGCGGTCACAAAGTCCTTGCCGGTCAGCTCGGAGACCTTCTTGGCCACCAGGGTGTCGAATCCCTTGGGCGCGTTCAGTCCCGTACCGACGGCGGTGCCGCCCAGCGCAAGCTGCTTGAGGTAGGGGAGGGAGGATGCGATCATCTCCTTGTCCCGCTCAAGCGAGCTCCTCCAGCCGGAGATCTCCTGGCTGAAGGAGATCGGAACCGCGTCCTGCAGGTGGGTGCGGCCCGACTTGACGATGCCCTCGTTCTCCTTCTCCAGCTTCTTGAAGGTGTTCACGAGCAGGTCGATCGCCGGGAAGAGCTTGTCCTCGATCTCGACCGTCGCCGCGATGTGCAGGGCGGTCGGGAAGGTGTCGTTGCTGGACTGGCTCATGTTCACGTCGTCGTTCGGATGGCAGAGCTTGCTTCCCGCGATCTGGTTGGCGCGGTT
>CAMJAJ010000322.1 GCA_946403565.1 uncultured Treponema sp.
CGGCATCTCTAAAAACTGGGCTTGTCCACTTTTTAGAGATGCCCTATAATAGGCTATGGTCTATGACGTTACGGTGATTGTTCCGGAAGAAAAGGACAAGGACGAGGCATATCTCAAGAAGGAGGCCGGCCGGATCCTCCAGGCCAAGGGCCAGCGGGTCAACCTGGCCGCAGCCCGGCTCGTGGTCCAGAAGCGGTCGGTGGACGCACGGCGGTCCCGGATAAAGATAGTCTTTCGCTGCAAGCTCTACATCGGCGAGGAGCCGCTCCTTCCAGGCAGCCTGCCCCAATGGCTTCCCGCCCGCTCCGAAAAGACGGTCGCCATCGTCGGCTCCGGCCCGGCGGGCCTATTCGGGGCGCTCAAGCTGCTGGAAAAGGGCGTCCGCTGCGTCATAATCGAACGCGGGGACCAGGTTTCCCAGCGCAAGGCCGACATCGCCCGCATAAGCCGGGAGGGGAATGTGGACGGGGACTCCAACTACTGCTTCGGGGAAGGCGGGGCCGGCTGCTTTTCCGACGGCAAGCTCTACACCCGGAGCGACAAGCGGGGCAACCTGGCCCAGGTCCTCGGCATCTTCAAGCACTTCGGGGCCGACCCCGCCATCCTGACCGCCGCCCACCCCCACATCGGAACCGACCGCCTGCCTGCCGTCATCGACGCCATGCGGCAGAAAATCGAGGAACTGGGCTGCGAGTTCCGCTTCAACAGCCGCTGCACGGACTTTATAATAGAAGAAAAAGACGGCGGGAAGCGGGTTGTCGGCCTTAAACTCAAAGACACGAAGGACGGCAGGCAGACGGAGCTTGCCTGCGATGCGGTGCTGCTCGCCACGGGACATTCGGCGACCGACATCTACCGGACGCTGGCCACCCTTGCCCCCGACAGCCTTGAAGCAAAGGGCTTCGCCTTCGGTGTCCGCGTGGAGCACCCCCGCGAGCTGATCGACCGCATCCAGTACCACGGCGACCCTGCGGCCGCCCAAAAGCTGGGGGCGGCCGAATACCGGCTGACCAGCCAGGTAGATGGGCGGGGCGTATACAGCTTCTGCATGTGCCCCGGCGGCTTCATCGTCCCGAGCGCGAGCGAGCCGGGCCAGGTCGTCATCAACGGCATGTCGGCAGCGGGCCGCAACAGCGTGTGGAGCAACGCGGCGATTGTCGTGGAGACCCACCCCGAGGATATCCCCGACCGCTTCCGCACGGAGGCGGAGGCCATGGGCTGTCCCGCCCTCGCAGGTCTTTTGGCGCGGACTTCGCTCGAACAGGAGACCTGCACCCACGGCGACGGAACGCAGAAAGCTCCGGCACAGCGGCTGGTGGACTACCTGGCCCGCCGGGAAAGCAGGTCACTACCCCGCACGAGCTACACGCCGGGCGTAGTCTCCAGCCGCCTGGACCAATGGCTGCCCCCGCACCTGAACCGCAGGCTGGGAGAGGCATTTAGAATCTTTGACGGAAAAATGCGGGGCTTCATCTGCGACGACGCCCTGCTCGTCGCGAGCGAAACCCGCACCAGCACCCCGGCGCGGATAGTGCGCGACAAGGAAAGCGGCGAGTCCCCCGCCCTGAAGGGCCTGTATCCCGCGGGGGAAGGCTCTGGCTACTCAGGCGGCATCGCAAGCAGCGCGATGGACGGCATGGCCCAGTGCGAAAGGATCATGGAAGCGCTGGGGGCATAAAAAGGGGGCAGCCCCTCATTCCCTGCCGTCCGTCTCATTTCTTTTTCTGGCTCTTTTTTACGTCAAAGATATTCGTATGAGAGTCAATCCTATATACCGTAAGGATAAGAATTTCCCCGGTGATCAGACGCTTGTATACCAAAAGCAAATCCGGGAATACATGGCACTCCCTGTAGCCTTCATAGTTCCCCTGCAAATCATGGTCCCTATACTTCGGGTCAAGGGTCTTGCCCTCTAAAAGCTGCTTGATAACGAAGTCCGTTGCATCACTTTCACTCTTGGACAGCTTTTTATAATCTCGGCGGAAGGATTTTGCGGCATGAAGTTCACCTTTCAAGCCATTGCCGCCTTGAAATCCTCGAATGAATGATACACGTCTACTTCACCGCGCTCGACCTCCGCAATCGCCTCATCAAGCCCGTTCATGGGAGTCTCTTCCCTGCTTCTGAACAGCAAGAAATCGATGAACTCCGAGACTTCTTTCATATAACAATCTGGAACAGCCTTCAGCTTTTCCGCAACAGCAGCATAGGGCATAAAAACCTCCTGTCCTCAAAACTCATTATAGTATAGCACGAAACCTGACGGATTTCCAGACATCCATTTCGGGGGCAAATGCCCCCGGTATGCCGCTCAGTCGGCGGCGGTGCGGACGACGCGGAAGCCGAATCTGTCACCCTTTGTTTTTTGGGGGTCTTCACCTTCCCGACTGGAGTCAGCCTTGCCTGTCGGGCCGCGGTTCAAAGCATCATTTCCACGGAGGACGCGTTTCGGTCCCCACGGGCCGGATCCGACAGCAGGCCCCGTCGGGTCGGTCGCACTCTCGCCGCCGATGCTGGCTTTCCAGTCCCAGCACCACTCACAAACGTTTCCTATCATGTCGTACAGGCCCCATGCGTTGGGCTTCTTTT
>CAMJAJ010000323.1 GCA_946403565.1 uncultured Treponema sp.
CACGTCGTCTGCCAGGCGGAAGGCCTGCTTGAAGTTCACCTTCTTGTCTACGATCTTCATGATCTGCTGGTTGGGGACGACAATCAGGCTGTCCACGTTGCCGCGGAGCTTCTTGAGCCCCTCCTGGGCGTTCCGCATCCGGACCGGTCCCTCAAAACCGAAGGGGGTCGTCACGACGGCTATCGTCAGGGCACCGGCCTCCTTGGCCAGCTCCGCGACGACCGGTGCGGAACCGGTTCCGGTTCCGCCGCCCATTCCAGCGGTGATGACGACCATGTCGGCACCCTGCACTATGTTGCTTATACTGTCCGTGTCCTCTTTGGCGGCGTTCTCACCGACAGCAGGGTTTCCACCCGCGCCGAGGCCTCCCGTCAGCTTCTGACCTATCGCAAGGCGCTTCTGGGCCTTGGAAACGCCCAATGCCTGCAGGTCCGTGTTCATGACGACGAACTCGACGTCGTTCACGCCCGCCTCGATCATCCGGTTGACGGCATTCGACCCGCCGCCACCGCAACCGATTATCTTGATTACGGTAGGGTTTACCGCCGAAATATCAGAGTTACCCTCGTTCAGCACGGACAGCTCTATCATACTTTTTTCCTCCCACCCCACTTTTAGCGCCCACTCCCTGGATTTATCCCCACTCCACGGAAGGACGGTCTTCTATTTTAAGCTCGTAAAGAAAACCTTTACTATCGAGGCAGCCTCAAGAGTCCAGGCGGACCTTTGAAACTGGATTCCCCTCAAGAATCGCAAGGGTACGTAGCACCCGCTGGGATTCCTGCAAGCCTGTCTCAAAAGCGACCGACTTTTGTGACAAGTTCTATCATATACCATTAAAACAAATTATTCCAGACCTTTTTGACCTTTTTGAATAAACTATCGCCGTTTTCAGAATCCTGGGCATTTTTCTTCCGGTGCCTGGAAGGAGCCTGTCCGTTCTTGTTGCATTCCACCAGGCCCACCGCCGTCGCGAACTCCGGGTCCCGGTAGCCCTTGTCCAGCCCGCCTAAGTCAGAGACCTCCCCTATCCGCACCGAGGTCGTCCCCCAGACGCTCTGGGCCAGCTCCACTATCCCCGCCATCCTGGCTCCGCCGCCGGTCAGCACGATGCTGCCGTTCAGCTGGGTGAGGTTGGCATGGTGGACTATCTCCGCCTTGACCATGGAAAAGATCTCGTCAACACGGGGCTGTATTATCTCGCAAAGCTCGTACTGGGTCGTCTCCTCAGGCGGCCTGCCGCCGACCCCGGGGATGATGACCTCCTCCCCCAGCTCGTTTCCGCTGATCCAGCAGCAGCCGTTCTCCACCTTTATCTTCTCCGCGGCGGAGACGGGAATCCCCTTGACGACGGCTATGTCGTTGGTCACGAGGTTCCCTCCGACCGGGATGGAGGCCATGAACACCGGGGCGCCCTTGTTCACGACCATCACGTCGGTCGTGCCGCCCCCCAGGTCGATCAATATGGACCCCAGGTCCATCTCGTCCTCGTGGATTGTCGCCAAGGCCGCGACCAGGGTCTTGGGCCAGAGCCAGAAGCCCTCGCAGCCGTATCCCGCCCGGCTGATGCACTGCTCCAGATTGTTGCAGGCGGTCTTGTTGGCAAGAATGATGTGGACGTTCACCTTGAGCCGCTTGCCCATCATGTTTATCGGGTCCTTCACGCCCGGCATGTCGTCCACGAAGTATTCCTGGGGAATCGTGTGGAGCATCTCCTTGTCCATCGGGATGCTTATGGCGGTGGAGGCGTCAATCGCGCGTTTCTTCGCCTCGTCCTTTATCTCCAGGGTCCTGTTCCTGTCGCTCGTGTCCACCACGGTGTAGCCCTCGGAGTTCAGGCTCTCCACCTGGGAGCCGCCGATGGCCGTGAACACGCAGTCCACCTCCACCCCCGCCATCTGCTCGGCCGCGTCCACCGTGGCGTTTATGGCGGCGACGGCCGCGTCTATGTTCACGATGACGCCGTTGCGCAGGCCCTGCGAGGGCTTCTTCGCAAAGCCTATGATCGAGATGTTGTCGTCCTCATCCAGCTCACCGATGACGGTCTTTATAAATGTAGTACCTATATCCAGTCCTACGACAATACTGCTCAAGTAAATCCCCCAGAAATCCGACGGCGCCGATCCCTCAGCGGCTCACCGCGCCTGAGCGTCAGACTTGTAGGAGATGGACCCGTAGCGCAGGTCAATCTCGCTGACGTTCAGTTCTATAGAGTTCACGACATCAAGGATTACCAGCATGCGCTTCAGTGCCTCCTCGTTCAGAGAGCGGTCGGCAAGGACCTTGACATGGCTCTGCTGGCTCTGCACGGGGTACAGGACAAGCTCGTAGTTGCCGTACTCCTTCTGCAGCACCTGGATTTCGGAGATGGCCGAAAAATACTTCTGCGGCAGCGCCCCTATCGCGGCGACCTGGGCCATCAGCGGCCTGAACTTCGACGGAAAACGCATGCCGAGCTGCATCCCCTCCACGGGAAGCCCCGATATGAGGGGGATGTTCGAATCAGCGGAAACCGATGCCGTGTTCGTGAATACTACACCATTTTCAGAGATTTGAACAGTTGTGGAGCGGCCATTTATGTTCAT
>CAMJAJ010000324.1 GCA_946403565.1 uncultured Treponema sp.
ATTCTGCGACGGGCAAGGCCGTGCTCAAGCTCTTCTACCGGATAAACCGGACGGAGGGCACGACGGTCGTCATCGTCACGCACGACCCCCGGATCGGGAGCATCACGAACCGCTGCATCCACATACTGGACGGCAGCATCAAGAGCGACATGCGCCGGAGAGTGGAGGCGGCAAAATGAAGAAACTGTTCGCCATATTTCTGCTGCTATTATGCGGAGCAGCCATCTATGGGTACGGAGGAAAGGGGATTACCCTGACCGACCATACGCAGATAAAGGCGCTCTCATCGTTCAGAATGCTGGGGGCCGTTGACCTGCGCACGGAAAAGGACACGGGCGCTCCCGTCCAGTACAGGACGCTGAACCACGAAGGAGGCCTTGACGTCAAGGTGGTCGAGGTCTTGGACAGGGACGTGCAGGATGGGGAGGCTGGTGTATGGCTGTACGTCATGCTGCTCTCACCCCTGTGGACGGAAAGCGGGGACTGGATAGAACGCTATCAGAGGTTCATGGTGTTCCTGCCTGATGGAGTTCCGGTGTTCGATTTTGAATCGTGAAATCCTGCCCGGGTATTTCAGCTCAGATTGAAGACGGTTTGGTTTGGTACATGGGTGTTTTCAAAAGCAATAGAGTTTTGAAGCACATTTATAATAGAAAAGGCGCAACGCGAGGAGGTTTGCCGTATGGGTCATTTCAAGAATTTCAAGTCGGTGCTGTATTGTCCCGCCCACTGGGTGATACGGGTGAAGGAAGAGGAGCTGGAAGGACAGCTGGCCTTCTTTAATCAGTACATCGGGGTGGACAAGGTGTACATCGAGCCATACCGGTCAGGGGAACTCGCCAGCCGGGAGAAGCTTGTCGCGCTCAAGGACTTCTTTGAGAAGCACGGGGTTGAAGTGGCGGCAGGCTTTACGACGACCTCGGGAGCGGGGCCGATTGCAGGAAAGGAGCACAAGAGCCAGCGCCTGTTCGACACCTACTGCTACACGGACAAGGACTTCCGGGCGCAGATTCAGAAGAACATCGAGTTCACGGCAAGCATCTTCGATGAGATCATTCTGGACGACTACTACTTCACCAACTGCACCTGCGAGGACTGCATCAAGGCGAAGGGAAGCCGCTCCTGGCAGGACTACCGGCTTGACATGATGAAGGACGTGAGCCGGAACGTCATCGTCGGCCCTGCGAAGAAAGTAAATCCACGCTGTCGCGTTATCATCAAGTACCCCAACTGGATGGAAAGCTATGCGGAGGCGGGCTACAATCCCGGCGAGCAGAAGGACATCTTCGACGGCGTGTACACCGGCACCGAAACCCGCAACACGATGGACCAGGACCAGACCCTGCCCCGCTACCTGTCCTACTCGCTCGTCCGCTGGATGGAAAACCTCGCCCCCGGAAGGAACGGCGGCGGCTGGTTCGACGCATTCCAGTGCTACCCCATGGAGGCATACCTCGAGCAGGCCTACCTGACGGCATTCGCCCGTGCGCGTGAGATGATGATATTCTGCTGGCCGCTCGTGTACGACCACTACTTCGTGCCGACGCTCGGCTTCCAGATGAAGAAGATCGACGCGCTGATGAGCCAGGTGGGCGGCTGCACCGGCCTTGCCGAATACCACCCCGTGAACGCCCAGGGCGAGGACCACCTTGCCGACTACCTGGGGCTGCAGGGAATTCCCTTCGAGCCGACTCCCTTCTTCCCCGAGAAGGCAAAGGCGGTCTTCCTCACCACCGCCTCATGCGCGGACAAGGACGTGATGGGCAAGCTGGAGAAATACGTCCGCGAGGGAGGACACGCCATCGTCACGAGCGGCTTCGTCAAGCAGATGTTGGGTGGTGGCGCGGCCCAAAGCGGCGGCAGTGCGGACGCTGCGTCCGTCATGACGATCGAGCAGATGACCTCGCTCCGCTGGCGGGACCGGCACCTCACGCCTACCCACTACCAGTACTACACCCCGGACAGCTGGGAAGGCTATAAGGTCCCGGCACAGAAGGCGATCACCTTCCCCCTGCTGGAGCACCGCAACAACACCAGCTGGATGCTTCTGAAAGGACAGACCGCCGGGAAGAACCTTCCCATCCTGATCCGCGATTGCTACGGACTGGGGCAGATGGTGACGCTCGTCGTTCCCGACGACTTCGGCGACATACAGGAGCTTCCGCGCGAAATCCTGAACGAGATCCGCAGGGAGTTCTGCCGGACGCTGGGAGTCCGTCTGGAGTGCGGCAAGAACGTCGGCCTCTTCCTCTACGACAACGACAGCTTCGTCACCTACGCCTACGACTACCAGAACGAAGGCCCGCAGCCCTGCTACGTCCACGTGCGCGGCGAGGCGAAGCGGCTGGTCAGGCTGAACGGACGGCGCGGCCTTGAATGCGTGGAGCCTTATGTCCGGACGCATGAAAGCCGGAAGGAAGAAGGCGGACAGGACAGCGAGGTCGAGAGCGTGTTCAGGATCGAGACCAAGCCCGACCTCTTCGACTTCTGGAAGATAGAGCGGTAACGGTGCATTCGAGGCCCGCCGATGCTTGAGGATTTCCTTGACGCCCTGCAGAATTTCAGGCGCAACA
>CAMJAJ010000325.1 GCA_946403565.1 uncultured Treponema sp.
TCCGCTTCATCAACCTGACCAAGGAGCAGCAGGACGACGTTATCGCCCGTACCTGCCATGCAGCTCTTTAGAGCCGCAATGAGCCTGCCCTACGGGACAGGCTCACGCGAACCTGTAGGTTCGCTATGAGCCAGGTGCGATGCACCTGGCTCACGCAGCCCTGTAGTATAGGCTGAACAAGGCCGGGCCGTGAAAACGGCTCGGTTCACATGAGAACGCCCCCGTTGGAGGAATCCGGCGGGGGCTTTTTTGTTTTGTGCGTGTGCAGGGACGTACCCCAGAAAGCCATCGTATGTGCAGGACGGGGGCGGACAGCGTGGGGGCGTATGTGCGGGAAGCGGAATCAGCCCGCCACAAGCATCACGCCTGCGAGGATGACCGCGCTGCCCAGAATCTTCCGCCGGGTCAGGCGCTCCTTAAAGAAGATGCGGCCGGTCACGATTGCCAGGATGAAGGAGAGCGACTCGATGAGGGCGGAAGCGACGGCGAGCTTGACGTGACGGAGGACGTAGAGGTTGATGATCGTCCCCGTGAGGAAGAGCGCGTAGCCAGACAGGACGACCGGGTTCAGGTACTCGAAGAGCAGGGACCGGTGCGGTTTGGCCGCCGACCTTTTCATCAGCAGCTGGGCCGCCGTCGACAGGATGACGACGAGGACGATGACCAGGTAGTATCTAAGCATTGTTCTTTTCCCCCGACACGATGATGATTCCCGCGATGATGACGATGAGCCCGATGAAGAAGCGCAGGGACACGGTCTCGCTGAAGATGAGGAAGCCGAAGAGCGTGTTCCACAGGAAGCAGACGGGCTTGCTCGCCATTGCGATGGAGAGGGGGAACTTCTTCAGGTCCTGTTGCCAGAGGAAGGAGTATCCGCCAAAGAGCATGATGCCCGTAAAGAAAAGCAGGAAGGAGCTGGCGTTTATACCTCCGAGCAGGGCGGCTTTCTTCATGAAGATGGATGCGATGGAATAGACCAGGAAGGTCAGGTGCAGGAGGATGAATTTCAGCATTGCCAGAGTATAGCAGACGGACAGGGGAGTATCAAGGGCAGGACCGCCCGGCACGCATACGGCCGCATGGCAAGCGTGCAGCCCCCGGAAAGCGTGCCCGACAAGCGTGCATGGCGCAATTGCCGGGCTTCCCAAAAGAAATGGCCTTGAAGCTTGCACCCCAAGGCCACACTGCCCTTTCGGGCAAATCGGAGAGAGTTTATCAGCTTATTTAAAAGCTGTCTGTATTATAGGTAATTTTCCCTAGGATGTCAAGCAAAAACTGCCGGCAGCACAAAACTGACGGACAGCAGGCAGCCGCCCCAGACGCCCGGCAGTTCCGGGCTTGCGGAGCTTTCCCAGAGAAGCTCTGTAACTATTGACAGAAGCAACGTTTCATCGTATACTGGTTACTGTAAGAAGTAACGAACAAAGAGGAATATCATGGCAAAACGGACAGACAGCATATATCTAAGCCTGCCGAGCGACAGGTACACGCCGTTCTCATTGGCACGGAAAATCGGGGCAAAGGCCGTGCTGGAAAGCGCGCGCTTCAACATGGGCAAGGAGCGATACTCCATTCTGATGGCGGAAGAAGCTTTCCATATATTGCAGGACGATGACGGAATCGCATTCATCATAGACGGCAGACGGGTCCCCTTCACCGCGGAGACGGCCCGGAGTGCGGGGGGACAGGTGGAGACGATTTCACCAGGAAGCAAGGTTCCCCACAAGGAGGACATCCTGGACGCGCTCATGTACGTCGCCGAAGAGAACGAGCTTCCCGTCAAGGGGATTCCGGTTCCCGCGAGCGGAATCGGATATTTAAGCTACGAGTTCTGCGCCCGCTGCGACACCATCCAGATGGCCCCGCAGACCGACGAGCTGAAGATTCCGGAGAGCGAGTTCATTGTGGGCCACCTCTACATCGTCTTTGACCACTTTACGGAGACCATGCACATCTTCGCCTTCAACTATACCGAGCACCAGATTGATCTGAAGAAGGCCGTCTCCAGCCTGGAGGCACGGCTCGGCGACCTGGACTTCAGCTACCTGGCACCGCCGGAGGAGCAGAAGCCCTGCCGGACCCTGACCGACCTCGCCATATCCGAGCGGGAGTACAAGAGCAAGGTCGTGGAGCTGAAAAAGCACATCGTCGCGGGAGACATCTTCCAGGCGGTCCCCAGCCGCCGGCTCCAGCTTGAATGTGAGTCCTCGGCGATGGAGATCTACCGCCGGCTCCGCTCGCTGAACCCCTCCCCCTACCTGCTCTACCTGGACTTCGGCGACAGGCAGCTGGTCGGTTCCTCCCCGGAAAGCCTGATTCGTGTCCGTGACGGCATTGCCTCCATCCGGCCGATTGCAGGGACACGGCGGAGGGGAAAGGACTCCAAGGAGGACGAGGCGCTCAAGGCAAACCTCCTTGCCGACCACAAGGAACGTCAGGAGCACCTGATGCTCGTTGACCTGGCCCGCAATGACTTGGGCCGGGTATGCGAGAGCGGCAGCGTGGAGGTGACCCGCTTCATGGACTGCGAGTATTTCAGCCACGTGATGCACTTGGTCAGCGACGTGCAG
>CAMJAJ010000326.1 GCA_946403565.1 uncultured Treponema sp.
TTTGCCCGCCGCTTCCTTGAGTGGGGGCAGGACAAGAAGCTGATTGGGGGCATCTGCCGCTTCTTTTTGACCAAGGGGGCCAAGGCCGGGCAGAAACTTGAGGCCAAGGCCGGGCACGGCCTGTTCATTGCCCTCCTGCTGTTCGTCGGAATCCCCCTTCCCGGTACGGGGGCGTGGACGGGGACGCTCGGGGCCAGCCTGCTGGACATGAAATTCAAGCCGACCGTCCTCGCTGTTACGGGCGGGGTCCTGCTTGCCGGCGTCATCATGCTGCTTGCCAGCCTGGGCGTGCTCGGGGCCGCGGGGGCCGTGCTCAATTAAAGGCGGTTACTGGGCGCTGTCATCGCCCTGGTATATGACCAGGCGGTAGCTCCGCTTGCTGCTGCGCTCGATGAGGAGCCGCTTTCCTGTCTCCGAGCTGCAGATTCTGCGCAGCTCGCTTATGTAGGAGTAGAGGACTCCGGTCTTGCGGGGCGAGAACTCGTTCCAGAGGTCGTTGCAGATGTTCTCCTCCCTGACCTCCTGACCAAGCCGGTCGTACAGGTACTTGAGCACGCG
The DNA here is from genome assembly GCA_946403565.1 of uncultured Treponema sp. Next base: position 559 of record CAMJAJ010000326.1, read on the forward strand.
GAAGCGGGAGTTGTGTATCTCGTGCTTCTGCCGGAAGCCCTCCAGAAACAGCGCCCGCTCCTGCTCCTCGCCGTCAGCCTCCTCGTCCGTGATTTCGGGCGGCTCGTTCAGCAGGCGGACGTAGGGCTGCACGTCGGGCGCGCTCACCACCTCGTCTATCTGCCCGAACAGGCGTATGAGCCGGGCGACGTCCTCATCCTGGATGTATGACTTTATGTGCCTGACCATCTTGTTGTACCAGTATTCCGCCCGGTGCCCCGGCTTGGCGAAAGGGCTGTTGTAGTAGATGAAGGGGATGACCTTCTCCATCTCCACCATCTGCTCAAAGGGATTCAGCTCGTCATTCAGGAAGGAGAGGTAGTCCACCATCAGGAGGTCTATCCGTGACGGCCCCTCCGCGTATGCCAGCTCGCAGAACTTCCGGGCGTTGGTGAAGACCTGCACGATGTAGTTGTACTTTGAGGAGAGCCGGTCGGCAATCCGCCTGCCGACCTTCTCCTGTGTGGTGAGCAGCAGCAGAATCATTTTTCGGCCTTCTTCAGGGCGACCTCCACGATGAGCGTGTCCTGATACCATTGGGTCTTGAGGCCCGTGCTGAACTCCTTGGATTCGTAGCCCTCGCAGGACGCCCTGATGTGCACCGCATCCTCTCCGGACAGGAAGGCCTCCTGTATCTCATGGAGGGGAATCCAGCTGCCCCGCTTGTCCTTTATCTCGAATGTAGCCTGCTCCGTGATGTCCGCGCCGCTTTCTGCGTCCAGCGCATGTGGCAGGACGAGCTTTGTCCTCCGTTCGCCCTTGAAGGAGTCGAAGTCCAGGATCAGCTTGTCGCCCTGCTTCAGGCTGACGCTCTTCCAGTAGACATAGGGACCAAGCGCAATCTTGACCAGGTAGTCTCCGGCCTGCAGGTGGACCGGGCGTGTGACGTAGGTGAGCACCTTGTCCGAGGAGCTTTGCCGGTCCTTGAAGAATCTCCGCTCCTTGTTCAGATAGTCCACTTCGGGGGCGTTCTCCGCATCATGGAAAAGGTAGGCGGTCGCGGGCAGGTCGGTCGCGTAGCTCTTGCCTCCGTTGTAGGCGGTCTTCTGGGGAAGCTGGATCTCCATCTTCATCGAGGCGAACCAGGGGCTGAGGACCGTCTCGTGGAAGACCCCCGTCACATAACCCGCCACAGCGAGCAGCAGGACCGCCGCCACACAGGCGGCTATTATCGTCCCCTTGTACTTGGAGGAAAGGGAGGACAGGTCCACTGTCTTGCCGTCCTTGAACTTGAGGTGGTAGTAGTTGATCCTGTTCTTGCTGCTGATGGAGGCCTTGAGTGCGGACTTGAGGTAGCCCCGGGTCTTAGGGCTGAACTGGCCCAGGTACTTGTTCACCGCCCGTATGACCGACTCTATGTCCTTGTAACGCTTCTCCTTGTCCTTGGCCATCATCTTGACGATCATGCGGTTCACGGAGGCTGGAACGCTCCTGTCCCGCTCAATCGGCTTGATGTAGCTGCCCTCCTTGACGTTCGCCATTATCTCGACGGCAGATTTCCCGACGAAGGGCTTGTCGGCGAAAAGCATCTCGTAGAGCATGACACCCATCGAGTAGATGTCGGTCTTCTTGTCCACCTTGCTCGTGTCGTCAATCTGCTCCGGGGACATGTAGCTGGGGGTCCCCATCTTGGTACCGATCATGGTCTCGAAGGATGAGGTGAACGCCTTCTTGGATGCATCCGTGTCCTCCTCGTCGAAGTCCTTCTCGCTGCCGGAGATGCCGAAGTCCGTCAGCTTCACGTCGCCGTCCTTGGAGATGAGGACGTTGTCGGGCTTGATGTCCCGGTGGATGATGTTCTCCTTGTGGGCGGCCCTGAGTCCCTTGCAGATGTCCAGGAAGATGTACATGGCGAGCGGGACGGGCAGGCCCTTCTGCTTCTCGATGAGGTTCGAAAGCGACATGCCGTCCACGTATTCCAGCACGATGTACTCCGAAGTCCCCTCCTTG
>CAMJAJ010000327.1 GCA_946403565.1 uncultured Treponema sp.
CACCGGTAGCCTTGGAAAAGCCCTGGCTCGTCCTTCCAGCGGTCAAAGGCCGCGATGTCTTCCCGGCTTTCCTCCTTCTCGCCGAAAGCTCCGCTTGTAAAGAGCCAGTTTGCTTTGGCAGGGGCATTCTGCATAAAGGTTTCAAGATACTGCCATGCTGTCTTCGGGCTTTTCTGGTAGGCGGCGGAGAGGCAGACCGTTACGAGCGGGCACCGGACCGTCCTCAGGAATGTGCATGTTTTGCGGATGAAGGCCGTCGGATCCTCTTCTTCCTCCGCGTCGTACAGATCCAAATCTACGCTGACGGCGTAGGGCTTTTTCAGGCGCAGTTTCTTGAGGCTCTGGACGTCCAGTATGTGGAACGCCTCCAGTACCCGGCGCGCATTCTCCTCGCTCTTGTTTTCGGTATTCTTTTCAAGCCAGCGCCGTTTGGCGGCCAGCTCCAGTCCGTCTGCCGAGGACCGGCAGATCCAGTAGACCTCGCTGACCCTGCCTTTGTCCACGAGCTGGCCCGCCCAGTCGTAGCTGTGTACGTCGGAAGAGTCCGCGCTGACGTCGTTGTGCCGGTCAAAGAGCACGAGGCTGGTGCAGCCCGTCCGTCCGCACCAGTCCTGTACCACGTCATAGCTCAGTCCGTGCCGGTCGCTCAGGAAGTACACGGGCCGCTCCCGCTGCGTACATGCGGACAGGCAGAGGCACACGAGGAGGAGGGCGGACAGCAGGGCGGGGATGGATTTCATGCTCACCATTCCAGTATAGCATAAAAATGCCGCGAATTGTCGTATTGGGGCCATAGAGTTGCCGCTTTGGGGGTGTAAAGCGGCTGCTTTAACCCTGTAAAGTTGCCGCTTTGACTCCGTAAAGTTGCTGCTTTGACTTGTAAAAGTCTCCGCTTTGAATCCGGTGAATTGCCACCGTGTGGCATAAAGGGCGCTTTTATGCTATACTCGGGCCTGTTTGAAACAGAATGAGCCTTTTACTATGGAGGAATATATGAAGAAGTTCAGCCCGGCGTTCGCCCCGGCAATCCTGATGACCCTGCTGGCGGCCTGTTCCGTCAGCCTCGCTTCCTGCAAGAAGAAGGAGGCCGCCCAGGACGCTTCCGTCGAGGCCAGCCAATCCGAGGAGCCGGCCGCCCCTGCTGCGGGGGAGGGTACGTCTGCCGCCGTGCAGGCCGCGGCCTCCGGCATTGCGTTCGACTTCATGCCCCTGTCCGGGGATTACCATACGGACGCCCATGCCGCCTATCTGAAGGACCCCTTCGCGTTTGCCCGCTTTGAGGATGCCGGCGTGCCGGAGGGTGGAAAGGCCTACCTCCTGGTCGCGAGCAACGAAGCCCGGCTCTACGGCCCCGAGGCGTTCAACTTTGACAGCTCCAAGCGGGAAGGCTACGATGAGGGCACTGCGTGGGCGACGCTCAAGGACCCGGCGGGCATGCAGGGCGATTCGATTCCCATAGGGGCGGTCTTTGCGAAAGGTGAAGTCGTCCGCTCGTCAGGCGATGCGTGGTACGAGGAGGGCTACGGCTACTTCCTCTTCCAGGACAACTACAACTGGTTCTATAAGGTCAGCTGGAACGGCAAGGAGGGCTACGTCTTCGGCGCGGACCTGAAGGAGATCAGGATTACCGAGGATAATCCCGAGGGCATCGGGACGCTCCAGATGATGGCGCAGCTCTACAAGTCGGACGGCAGGCTTTCGGACTTCTACGCCTTTGAGGGGACGTCTCCCCTCAAGGCCGCCGTGCAGGAGTCGCTGGAGGCCAGCAGGCTTGCCATGCAGAGGACGAGGCCGGGCCAAATATATCTTAGGACGGACGACCTGATCGATGCGTATCAGGATATACCGTCCACCACCCCCATGTTTGTCACGACCGACCTCTTCAGCCACAGCCAGCACCTGATATTCGACAAGCTGCTGCAGGAGACGGAGGAGGAGTTCTTTGCCCCCCGCCTGCTCACGTTGACCCAGAAGTTCATCGCCGCGCTCAAGGAGCGGACGGACCTGCCCGAGGATATCCAGACCAAGGCGATCGCCTACTTCCAGGTCCCGGAACTGGTCCTGCGGTCGGCCCCGCAGAAGGTGCTGGACGAGGACAGCTGGCGGAACGAATACAAGTTCGTGGAGACGGACAGCTCGGCCTTCATCGGCGAGTACAGCGAGGGGGTCCAGGCCGACTACGACCAGGTGATGACCGCCTCCGGCGCTGAAACGGTCCTCTTCCATACGAAGGAGGACTTCTCCCAGTACAAGCCGCGCGGCCACTACACGAAGAACGGCATCCTGGAGGCGTATTTCCGCGCCCAGATGTGGTACGGCCGCATCCACTTCACGATTGCGAGGTCCAGCAACCCGACGAACGAGGCGGAGAGCCTGATCATGGAGCCGGTCGCCCTCTGCATCATCGACACGGTGAAGGACCGCCCCGACCTCTATGCGGAGTGGCAGGCCCTCTTTGACCCCATCACGGTGCTGATCGGCATGTCGGACGACCTGGGCTTTGGCGACGTGCTCCCCCTCTGGAAGGAGCAGGGCGT
>CAMJAJ010000328.1 GCA_946403565.1 uncultured Treponema sp.
TCCTCATTATTAAGTTCCTCCCTCATAGAAAATGTTTTTTACTTAATCAGTAATTGGTCCAAAGCGCGATCCGTTCCTCATACTGTTTGTTGAACCACTTCACGGCTTCCTCAAGCCCCTCCTGGGAAATGAGCGCGTCGCGGGTCAGCTGGTCGGGAACCTCCTCCAGCCAGAGGCGTTCGGCCTCCGCCGGGCCCACGCAGGCAAAGAGCGCGCCGTTCAACGCGCCCACGCTCGTGCCGGAGATGGCCGTCACCCGCTGGGCAAGCCCGTATTCCGCCAGGGCCTTCCACACGCCCACCTGGTAGGCCCCTTTGCCACCGCCGCCAGCCAGCACCAGCCCCAGCTGCTCCGCCTCCGCGGCGCGCGGAATCAGGAGGGCCAGCAGGAGGGCCGCAAGGGGCCGAAAAGTCAGCAGAGTTTTCATACAGCGCGGCATCAGTTTCCTCCGTTTTTCCTTCTATAGATATTGCCGCCCTTCGCCAGGTCGTCGAACCGGTCGGAGGCAAGGCGGATCCTGCCGTTCTCGATGAAGCTGTCCTTGTCGGGTGAAATGCGGAAGAATCCCAGGTTCACCAGCAGGAGCCGCTCGCTTATCAGCATCTCACGACGGACATAGATCCTGCCGCCCCGCTGCGAAAGCTTCACCCCGTACTGGGTTCCGTTCACGTCGGACACGGGCAGGGGCTGGCCGTATATGTCGGACAGGCAGGCGAAGCGTATCTTCCAGAGGGTCTGCATGTCGTAGCCGTTCTTCGTCGCCCACGCCTGCCAGCGGGCGGTGTCATCGCTCTCTTTCCAGGCCAGACGCAGGTATTTCTTTCCGTCCACCCGGAAGGGGTATTCGTACAGCGAGCCGCTGGAACTTTCCCACAGGCCCTCCAGCTCCTCCAGGCTCGTCGCTGCCTTCCAGTCGCCAGCGCCCGTGTACGTCCCGACGGCAGGCTCCGTCATCACCGGCGGCCGCCCGTCATCATCCGCGCCCGTTCCCGGGGCAAGGTGCGAGTCGCTCTCGCAGGAAAAAAGCAGGACGCCGGAGCAGGCCAGGACAAGGAGGACCAGAGGCCGAAGCCTGCCCCACGAGGGCACGGTAAAGGACGGCCGCCGCGTCACAGTTTCTTTCCCTGCAGGAGCATCGAAAGCGGGAACCCCTTGTGGTCCACAGCCTCGAAGCCTCCGCTGATGTCATAATCAAATTCCTGCAGGCCAGTAACGACAATCCCGTTGCCGCACATCCCGGATATGATCTCGGACATCGGATGGGAATAGTCGGTGAAGGTTTTGGAATGATAGCTTTTCTTGGTGATGTAATACATGCCGTCGTTTCCAACCCATTCATGCGCAAAGTATGAATACGCGCAGTCCTTTATATGCTGGGAATCAAACCCCTCGTCCCATTGGGTCGCAAGCATATTCGTGCACGGGTGCTGCTCGTTGATCACGATGGCAGCCTCTTTCTTCATGCACTTTGAAACGATTGCAAAGAAGCGGTTCAAATCCGCAAACCAGCACAGGGCACCGATCGTGATTATGACGATGTCAAACGTCTCTTTGTAGCGGTCATCGATATCATAGATATTGACCGCCTCGAACTCGCATGGCAGGTTCAGCTCCTGTGCCTTCTGGTTCGCAAACGCCACCTGGTTCTCGGCAATGTCAAAGCCGATGCCCTTCTTTGCCTTTCCGCACTTCACCAGGGAAAGCAGTTCCCGCCCGTTATTGCAGCAGAACTGGCCAACCACCGCACCTTCTGTATCAAGCGCCTTCAGCGCCCCCTTCATCTCCTCATAAAAGAACGGGAAGTCCTCTTTCTGGATGCGCTCCGGTATATCAGCCCCCCACGAGGCATCCCTCATGTCAAAGGCCTCTTCCCAGGCCGCCTTGTTTCCTTTGATGTACGCTTCCATGTCCACCCCCTTCATGCCCTGCGGTCATCGCATCTCAAGAACATTGGGCCAGTTCCATTGTAGCAACATCCCTAAAATAGGGTCAAGCCCCTCTCGTTTGACAAAAGGAGCCGCAAAAAAAACGAGGCCGCAAGCGGGCTTTCCGGGCTGCCCATGCCGCCCCGCCTACGTACGTGCCGTCACGACAGGCGACCAGGCCTCCCTGACAAAGCCGAGATTCTTCCCCTTCCTGTGTGCGCACACATTCTAGCCAACATTTTTATTCTTGACCAGAACCGACTACCGTGCTATACTGAAGACAACAACAGGGGGCGCGTTCCAAAAAGCTACGACGGCACCCGCCCGCAGTATGCCGCCGTACTTCTGAAACAGCCCCGCAGGAGGTTCCAATGTGCACAACGTCGATTTATGAAGCGCGCAACAACTTCTCCGCCCTCGTCAAGTCTGCGGAGGAAGGGGAGGTCATCGCCCTGACCCGCTACGACAAACCCGTCGCGGTGCTCTTAAGCTATGCGGAGTATGAAAACAAATCCGCAAAGGCAAAGGACTGGCTGAGCGAATGGCGGTTGAGCCATGCGGACGAGCTTGATGACATCGGGCTGGAAGTAACCCCGTCGCGGGA
>CAMJAJ010000329.1 GCA_946403565.1 uncultured Treponema sp.
GGAATTGACCGTCGTGATAAGCTCATCCTCTTTCTTTTCGATTACGTCGCAGATTTTCTCGGCTGCAAGGGCGGCCTGCAGCTCTATGTTCTGGTCGATGGTCGTCAGGGGCGGAGTGCCGAGCATGGAACGGCTCGCGTTATCGAACCCCGTCACGATGATATCCTCGGGCACGCGGAGGCCGTACTTCTTCATGCAGTCCATGCAGGCGAAGGCCATCTCGTCGTTCAGGGCGACCACCGTGTCAAAGTCGAAGCCCCCCTTCCTCGCCCTGTATTCCTCCAAAGCTCGGTAAGCCGTGTAATACTCGAAGTTACCGACTATCATCCTGTCCTCGCCGAATTCTATGCCGTTCTCGGCCAGGACATCCCGGAAGACCTGCTTGCGGCTCAGGGCATCCTGCGCCCCCTTCGCCACGTCGAGCAGGAGGAAGCTCTTCCTGTGGTGCTCGGTGATAAGGTGCTGCACCATCTCCCGCATCGCCGCGTCGGAATTGGCGATGACGCTCGGGATGTTGCCGTAGATGTAGCCTATGCTGACGATGGGAACGGAGGCGAAGGACTTGATGTAGGACTCGACGAACTCGTGCTCGTAATAGTTCAGGGCCTGTGTCGTAACGAAAATGATTCCGTCCACGTTCGCGCTGGTCATGTGGGCGGAGACGGACAGGTACTGGTAATCGTAGACACGGCCGACGTTCTCCCCTCCGCCCGTGGGGAATATCAGGAGGTCATATCCCCGCTCCTTCAGTGCCAACTTTGCCCCTGCGACCATCTTCTGGGAATACTCGGTCTCCGCATAGTCTATGAAGAGGGCAATCCTTTTCCGTTCACGCATAGCTCTTTCGTTATAATCGGCAGGATTCCGCCCAAAACGCAGTCTTTCGTTTTTGGGGGGTCATAAACGGGCGTTCCGGGGGGCTGCGAAATGGATTGAAATATATTCGTTTATCCTCTATAATTGTGCAGGCGTTTTGTCGAAAATGGAAAGAAAATAGAGGAAGGGGATATATGGCAGAAAAAAAGCTGGCTCCGGGAACGCTGGAGCATACGAGACAGAACATCGGACCGATTGACCCCGCGGAAGCGGCGAAAATGCAGAAAGTTTTGGGAGGGGAGGTGCTTCAGGAGCGCTCGGTTCCCGTGAACCCCGACAGCATGCCCAAGAGCAAGAAAAAGAACAGGGCCGTCGTCAAGGGCTCGGGTTTGTCCTCCTCGGACGTGTCCGCCCAGAGCGGCAGCGCGAACCTGCCCAAGATGTCGGGTACATCCGGGATAAAGGTCGGCGGCGGCAAGATGATGAGGACGGACGATGACCTGCAGGAGATGGCCGCCCACGACATCAAGATGATAGACCGCCTGATGATGAGCGAGGCCTACGACCTCAAGCCCGACCGCGGAGTCTTCAACTTCTTCTACAACCTCTCCGCGAAGAACCGCAGGAGGCTGTCCAAGAGCTACGGCGAGTACAAGATTAAGTCCAACGTAGACCACCTGCAGGCTTTCATCAGCACGATAAAGACATTCATCCAGATTTCCCCGGACACCTACAAGGCGAAGATTGCGACCGAGACCGAGCTCAAGTTCAAGTTCCTGCGCTCGGTCGGCAAGTGGACGGTGCATGACATAAGGATAATGGGAGAGGCCCTGCAGGAGAACGCGGGCGATCTGACCGTCGGCATGATGGTTCCCTTCGTCAGCGCGGTTTACAAGGAGCTTCTGACCGTCTATTACATCGGCGACCAGAAGGTGGCCGCCCTCATCAAGGATATCTACAACGACCTCTCGCAGTACCCCAAGGTGGACAAGAACCAGGTGCAGATTCTCGCCAAGCAGGGCATCACCGAGTGGCTCTACATCGTGGACCAGATAGTGCGCGGCATGTACCCCCTCCTCATGAGGATGTGCGGAACCGGCTACGAGACCTACCCCAAATTCTTCACCAGCCAGGCAGGGCAAATTCTCAAGTTCGTCGGCCTGTCCAAGTTCGACCTGCTGATTGCGGAAAAGGAAAAGCCCGCAGAAAAGGAAGCGGATGAGGAAAAGAAAGAGGAGGAGAAGAAACCCCAGATGAGGCAGATGGGCGAGTTCGACGACCTCGCCAAGTCCGGCCTCAAGGTGCTGGAGCAGCTCTTCCCCGACGCGGGATTCTCCTCCTTGGATAAGCACCCGGACATGTTCCCCTACTTCCAGCCGATATACAAGTTCGACGACGGCTTCAACATGCTGAGCCCGATGAACGGCATACAGGTGCTGGTCGTCCTGCTCCAGATTCTGGAGGATTTCTTCCACGGCTGCCGCAACATCAGCTTCAAGCTCACTGAGGCCGAGGGCTTCAAGGAGGGCGGAGACGACATCTCCACGATATTCTCCGAGTGGTCCAACTACCGCGAGGATCTCTTCCTGAAGCAGTACGGCGAGTACCTCAGGCAGTTCGTCAACACTGCCTACTCCCAGAGGGACTATCCCCAGACCCAGTTCGGCAAGGAGAACCTGAACAACATGTTCTGGCGG
>CAMJAJ010000330.1 GCA_946403565.1 uncultured Treponema sp.
ACCTTGTACTGGTTGCCGTTGTATTCAACGATAGCGTACATCTTAAACCTCTAAAAAAAACGTATTTGCTCCTGCCAGGTAGCGGGTCTGTCACGAGCCTAAGAACGCATAAACGCTCTATACTTTATCAGTTTTTGGCACAAAAAGTCAAGGGCACGAACGGAAGGAACGCGATTTTTTCGCCCCTCCTAGAGGCGGAAGGTCAGGTCCTCGTTCCCCCGGAGCTCCTTCACCAGGGGAAGCAGCTCCTCGGAGAAGAAGGAGTCCTTCACCTTCAGCCCGCCCGACGTAAAGCCCAGCCTGCGGTCGGAACGCACCTTCTCGCCGTGGAAGTCGCTGCCGCCCGTGGCTATGATCCCCATGGAATGGGCCAGCTCCTCCAGCCGCTCGGCCTCGGACACCCTGGCCCCGGGATGCCAGGCCTCCAGCCCCATGACCCCGGCGGCATGCACCTCGGCCAGCTTCTCAGGCAGCTTGCCCCACGACACGAACATGGACAGGGGATGGGCCTGCACGGGGATGCCTCCCGAATCCCGTATGGCCGCCACCGCGCAGGCAAGGTCGGCCCCCGCCTTGTCCACGAAGCAGGGCCTCCCCTTGGCAAAGTACCTGTCGAACGCCTGCTGGCGGGTCTTCACGTAGCCCTTCTGCACGAGCATGGCGGCAAAGTGCGGGCGGCCCAGCTCCCGGGTGTCAAACGCCGCCGCAAGCTCCTCCAGGCGGATGTCCACCCCGCTCTCGCGGAGCTTTTCCGCCATCAGCTCGTTCCGCGTCCGCCTCCCGTCCTCTAAAAACGCGATAAGCTGGCGGAGGGAGGGGGACAGGGTCTTGAGCGCGAGGCCCAGCAGGTGGAACTCCCCGGTCGGCCAGCTTATGTTCAGCTCCACGCCCGGCACGAAGGCGATCCCCTGCCGCGCCGCCTCCTCCTGGGCCTCCAGGAGGCCCCCGCAGTTGTCGTGGTCGGTCAGGGCAAGGGCGGTCAGGCCGGCTTCCGCCGCCTTCCGCACCAAAGCGGAGGGAGCATAGCAGCCGTCCGATGCCGTGGAATGGGAATGCAGGTCTATCATAGGTCGGACAGAATTTAGCACAAAAACGGAAAAAATCATAGCACAAAAGGCGTTTCTGTGCTAAAATAAAGACTTAGTATAGAGGAATTGGAGTTTCAAAGGCCACCGGCCCTTGAAAGAACCCTCTCATATGCAGGAGTGTTACCATGCCAAAGCAGATGTCCTATAAGCCCGGAAACATCATTTTCTTTGCCGGCGACAAGGACGAACGAATATTCATCCTCCAGTCCGGCAGCGTGGAGCTGAAGGCAGTTGACATACGGACAAAGATGGAAGTCAAGGAGATGGTCAAGCAGGGGGAATTCTTCGGCGTAAAGAACGCCCTTGCCCACAAGCCGCGCACCGACACGGCGCGGGCCATGTCCGACTGCCTGGTCGTGATGCTGACGGTGCAGGAATTCGAGGCCACCGTATCAAAGAACAAGGAACTGATGGAGAAGATGATGATAAACTTCTCCAAGACCCTCCGCTCCATCCACTACGACACGGAGAGCCAGCTTAAGAACGAGGAGATGAAGGGCGAGAAGGAGGAGAAGCTCCTTGCCATAGCAAAGGCCTATTACAACGCCGAGCGCTACGCCACGGCGGTGTACGAGGCGGAGAAGATCCTCCAGGAGATTCCGGAGGCGGTGAACAAGGATGACATACAGAGCTTCCTGGCCGAAGCCCGCGTAAAGGCCTCGGCGATGGCGGAGCAGGAGATGATGACGGTGACGGAGGCCCCAGAGCTGACGGACAGCGAGGCCAAAATCATCAAGCAGTTCTCCAACCCGGTGTTCAGCCGCTTCACCAAGAAGTTTTCCGACGGGGCCGTGATAATGTCGGAGCTGACGACGGCGAAGTCCTTCTACTTCGTCCAGTCGGGCCGGGTCTATATCGAGAAGTACATAAACGGCGTGATGAAGCGCTACGGAACCGTGCGTCCCGGAGAGATCTTCGGCGAGATGGAAATCATACAGGATTCTCCGCGGCAGTCCTCCGCCACCGCGAAGGGCAGCGTCACCTGCCTCAAGTTCTCCAAGGAGAACTTCAACAGCGTGGTCATCTCCAGCCCCAACGTGGCCATGCTCATGCTCCGCCTCATCTGCAAGCGGATTTTCGAGCAGCGGCGGAACCTCGAGATACTCTGCATCAAGGACCTGTCGGCACGGCTGGCGGACACCATGCTCATGTGCATCGAGAACGAGGGGGCCGTCGGCGAGGACGAGGACGACATGAAGCGGAAGATCAACGTCACCGTGGACGACATCGCCATGCTCGCGGGAATTTCGGTCAACGAGGCGCGCGACGAGCTGAACAAGTTCTCCTCCAAGAACAAGATAGCGATCTACGACGGCTACATGATCATCGCCAACGCGATGGACATGAAGCGGACGGTGGACACCTACTACACCAACCTGGAAGAGGAAGAGGAAAAGAAGAAGCAGCAGCAGGCCAAGAAGT
>CAMJAJ010000331.1 GCA_946403565.1 uncultured Treponema sp.
CTTCAACGAGGAATATGACGGGGAGCTGGTCGCGGCACTCTGCCGGGAGGCAGCCTCCGCACAAGTGAGGGCTGGAACCGAGGGGGAGAAGGACGCGTCGCTTGACCACGGGACGATGGTTCCCCTCTACTTCGTCAGGCAGTTCTATACCGACTTCAAGCTCGTGCGCATCGGTCTTTCGGGCCAGTCATACGGCGAGCACTACCGGCTGGGCCAGTGCATTGCACGGGCGATAGAACAGACCGGGCGGAGGACGGTGCTGATAGCGAGCGGGGACCTTTCCCACAAGATGACCGAAGACGGCCCCTACGGCTTCGCGCCGGAAGGCCCGGAGTATGACAGGAAGATCATGGACGTGATGGGACGTGCGGCGTTCGGCGAGCTTCTGGACTTTGACGAATCCTTCTGCGACACGGCCGCCGAGTGCGGGCACCGGTCCTTCATCATCATGGCGGGGGCATTGGACGGGACTGCCGTAGAGGCCCGCTGCCATTCACACGAGGGGACGACCGGCGTGGGCTACGGGATATGCAGCTACCGGCCTCTGGGCAGGGATGGCGGCCGCTTCTTCCTGTCCCGGCACGAGGAGCAGGAGAAAGCGAAGCTTGCCGGAATCCGGAGCGGCGAGGACAGCTACGTGCGGCTGGCCCGGCTCACGGTGGAGCTGTACACGAAGGAAGGAATACTGCCCCGTGTGGACGGAGACACGGCTGTCTTTCCCGACGGCACGGAGCTTCCGCTGCCGGACGACATGCGCTCCCGCCAGGCGGGGACATTCGTCTCCCTGCACCTGGACGGCCAGCTCCGCGGCTGCATCGGAACGATCGGGGCAACGCAGCCTTCTGTCGCGGAAGAGATCGTGCACAACGCAGTGTCCGCCTGCAGCCGGGACCCGCGGTTCAGCCGGGTCAGGGAAAGTGAGCTGGCTCGCATCGTGTACAGCGTGGACGTGCTTGGCCCCGTGGAGGAGATTGACTCGCCTTCCCAACTGGACGTGAAACGCTACGGGGTCATCTGCAGCAAGGGCAGGCGGAGGGGCCTCCTGCTGCCGAACCTGGACGGAGTAGACAGCGTGGACCAGCAGATAGAGATCGCTTGCCGCAAGGGGGGCATACAGGTTTCCGAAGGACCGGAGCTTTCCCGCTTTGAGGTCGTGAGGCATTACTGAGATGAAGGCGACCTGCGGAACCTGCTTCCGATGCTGCGTGCTGGATGACGGGCAGATCGGCTTCTGCCGTGCCCGGGTGAACCGGGGCGGCAGCGTCGTCCCCCTGTACTATAATGTGAACCGCACCCAGGGCGGCCCGAGTACCCACGGCTGCATGCTGAGCGCGATAGCCCTGGACCCGATAGAAAAGAAGCCCCTCGCCCGCTTCATGCCGGGTAGCCGCATCCTTTCTGTCGGGGGCTGGGGCTGCAACCTGCGCTGCGCCTTCTGCCAGAACCACGAGATTTCCCAGCGCGGGCCGGAATTGGACGATGTGACAAAGTTGGATGAAGATCCGGAAGCGGGCGGCCTCGTGCTGAGCCCGGAGCAGCTTGCCGCCCAGGCACTTTCCCTGCAAAAGCGGGGCAACATCGGCGTGGCCTACACTTACAACGAACCGCTCGTCGCATGGGAGTACGTGCGGGACTGCGCCAAGCTCATACACCAGGCGGGCATGAAGAACGTCATCGTCACGAACGGCTCCGTGCTTCCGTCCGTGCTGGAGGAGCTGCTCCCCTATACGGATGCGATGAACATAGACCTCAAGTGCTTTTCCGCCGACTCCTACCGGAAGCTCGGAGGAGACCAAAAGACCGTCAAGGAGGCCATCACGATCTGCCACACTCGCTGCCACGTCGAGCTGACAACCCTCGTCGTGCCGGACTTCAACGACAGCGAGGAAGAGATGGCGGAGGAGGCCGCATGGATAGCGTCGCTTGACAGGAACATCCCCCTGCACCTGACCCGCTTCTTCCCCCGCTGGCAGATGGAAGGCAGGCCGCCGACGCCCGTGGAAAGCCTCTCCCGCCTAGCCAGCCTGGCACGCCGGGAACTTACCGCCGTGCTGCTCGGGAACGTATAGGGAACGCCCCCGAACGACAAGCTGGAGGGAAAAGAGGATCAGCCGCAGTCCCAGTTGTACAGGATGTCGGAGAAGTCCCGGCGGAGCAGGGCCTCGCGGCTGATGAAGAAATTCGCCACCCCCATGTCGCCCCACATGATTTCACCGGAAGGGCCTTCGCCTGACCCGCCGTACTCGCTGTCCATCTGGAACAGCAGCATGTCGTGCCTGTCGGAGAGGGGGCGCGGGTCGTACTGGGTGAAGGTCGGGTAGCCGCCCAGGTGGTGCCCCGCACTCTGTTCGGCAAGCTCGTCGTAGAGATCCTCACTGAACAGCTCGTACGCTGTCGTCGAGTCATCCGGCAGGGGGATGCCGAGCGCGTCAGCCGACTCGCGGACTGCGGCGATGAAACGCTCGTCACTTGCAGGAGAGATGGTGCTTTCCGTCTTTTCAAAGGTA